>NZ_JAZDRH010000009.1:0-111516 GCF_047470865.1 Pseudomonas sp. F1_0610 | reverse complement strand
TATTCAATTTTATAAATTAGGTAAAAAACCCGTATTTACACCTATTTTCCCTACATATTCACGAATCTTTAACAGTGTGATCATGCTCACAAAACCTTTTAAAAAGTGCGGTCATTGATGCTCATCAATACGCATTTAGTTGCAATTAGCCATGCTTTTACTGCGACAAAAGAGCTCATTTTGCAGTTGCGCTCAACAAAATCTGCCCAAAGATAGTGGATGGAAAACCAATTATGAACACGACAACGAGTACCGCCTATAATTATAGGGTGGTCCGCCAGTTTGCCATCATGACGGTGGTATGGGGCATTGTCGGGATGCTAGTAGGGGTCCTGATCGCTGCTCAACTGGTTTGGCCTGAGTTAAACTTTGATATACCCTTTCTAACTTATGGTCGTTTGCGCCCACTGCATACTAACGCAGTTATCTTCGCATTCGGCGGAAGTGCTTTATTTGCCACATCGTACTATTCAGTACAGCGCACGTGTCAAACTACACTATTTGCACCAATGCTAGCCGGCTTTACCTTCTGGGGTTGGCAGCTAGTGATTCTGTGTGCAGCTATTACTCTGCCTTTGGGCTTCACTACTTCTAAAGAGTACGCTGAACTTGAATGGCCTGTAGACTTATTAGTTGTAGTTGTATGGGTAAGCTATGCGATTGTGTTCTTTGGAACATTGATGAAGCGTAGAACTAAGCATATCTATGTAGGTAACTGGTTCTATGGCTCATTTATTCTAACAATTGCCATGCTTTACCTAGTAAACAACGCTGAAGTGCCTGTGACCTTAACTAAATCATACTCACTTTACTCAGGTGCAACTGACGCACTGATTCAGTGGTGGTATGGTCACAACGCAGTAGGCTTCTTCTTAACAGCAGGCTTCTTAGGCATGATGTATTACTTCGTACCTAAGCAAGCAGAGCGTCCTGTATATTCTTATCGCCTATCAATCGTGCACTTCTGGGCACTGATCTGCGTTTATATCTGGGCTGGTCCTCACCACTTGCACTACACTGCCCTTCCTGACTGGGCTCAGTCGCTTGGTATGATCATGTCTCTGATCTTATTAGCACCATCATGGGGCGGTATGATCAACGGTATGATGACGCTCTCTGGTGCATGGCACAAATTGCGTAGCGACCCCATCTTACGTTTCCTTGTAGTGTCATTAGCTTTCTACGGTATGTCTACCTTTGAAGGCCCAATGATGTCTATCAAAACAGTAAACGCCTTATCTCACTATACCGACTGGACAATTGGTCACGTGCATGCCGGTGCTCTTGGCTGGGTTGCAATGGTTACCATGGGTTCTCTATACCACATGATTCCACGTCTATTCGGTCGTACTGAAATGTATAGCATGCCATTAGTGAACCTGCACTTCTGGTTATCTACTATCGGTACTGTACTTTATATCGCTTCACTATGGATCAACGGTTTAGCGCAAGGATTAATGTGGCGCGCAGTCGATAATAGCGGTTTATTACTCTATTCATTCTCTGAAGTGTTAGATGTAAGTCACCCTGGTTTCATCGTTCGCTTAATCGGTGGCGGTATCTTCTTCTTTGGTATGTTGCTGATGGCGTACAACGTTTTCCGCACAATCAAAGCTTCTGATCCAGCCGCAGTAGCCGCAGCACCTCGTTACACTGTAGGGGAGGCACACTAATGAGAAGCCATGAGAAACTCGAGAAGAACGTTGGTTTACTTGCATTATTTATGATTATTGCAGTAAGCCTTGGCGGTCTAACCCAGATTGTCCCATTGTTCTTCCAAAAAGAGGTTAACGAACCTATAACAGGCTTAAAACCTTACACTGCACTGCAACTTGAAGGGCGTGACATTTACATTCGCGAAGGCTGTGTGAGCTGTCACTCTCAAATGATTCGTCCGTTCCGTGCTGAAACAGAGCGTTATGGTCACTACTCTGTAGCTGGCGAGTTTGTTTATGATCACCCATTCTTATGGGGTTCTAAACGTACTGGTCCTGACCTTGCCCGCGTTGGCGGCCGTTACTCAGATGACTGGCACCGCACTCACTTACAAAACCCACGTAACGTAGTGCCTGAGTCAAAAATGCCAGGTTATCCATGGTTAAACGAGAACCAACTTGACGGTAGCAATATCGTTAAGAAAATGAAGGTAATGCGCTTCCTTGGTGTTCCTTACACAGATGATGACCTAAAAGGTGCCAATAAAGCACTTGAAGGCAAAACTGAGATGGATGCCATCGTTGCTTACTTACAAGTTCTCGGCACAGCTGTTAAAAATAAACGGTAACGCATTATGGATATTGGAACTCTTCGCGGCATAGGCACAGTTTTAGTTTTTGTGGCTTTTGTATGCCTTGTTTTCTGGGCTTACAGCAATAAGCGTAAAAGCACTTTTGATGAAGCGGCTTCCCTACCCTTTGCTGATGAAGAGCCAAAACCAGAGATGCAAGACGAACACTCATCAAGGAGTACTAATCCATGACCACATTTTGGAGCTGGTACATCACCATACTGACCATTGGCACCATGCTAGCGTTGGTTTGGTTGATTCTAGCCACCCGCCAAGGTCAAAAGTCAGATTTAACTGACGAAACCACGAATCATAAGTGGGATGGTATTGAAGAATACGACAATCCTCTACCTCGTTGGTGGTTCCTACTATTTGTTGGCACCTTAGTCTTTGGCGCGGCTTATTTGGTTATTTATCCTGGTCTAGGTAACTGGAAAGGAATTATGCCTGGCTATGAAGATGGCTGGACGCAAATCAAGCAATATGAGCGCGAACTCGCTGATGCTAATACTGAGTATGGTCCTATCTTCTCTAAATATGCCAATATGTCGATCGAAGAAATTGCCAAAAACAAAGATGCATTAGCAGTTGGTCAACGCATGTTTAACAACTACTGTGCTATTTGTCACGGTTCAGACGCTAAAGGCACTATCGGCTTCCCCAACCTAACTGACCAACACTGGCGTTGGGGTGGAGATCCAAAAACTATTGAGGAAACCATTCTCAATGGTCGCCAAGGTATTATGGCTCCATGGGGTGAAATGCTAGGCAACGAAGGCGTTACAGCAGTTGCTGGTTATGTTCGCCAAGACCTTGCCGGGCTAGAAGGCAAAGTAAGTGCTGAACAACGTCAGAAAGGTAGAGATTCCTTTGCAACCATCTGTGTAGCTTGTCATAACCCAGATGGCAAAGGTAATAAACTACTTGGCTCACCTGATCTAACTAACCCAGCAGTATGGATGTACGGTCGCTCACAAAAAGATGTTGAGCAAACTATACGCCATGGTCGTAATGGTGTAATGCCTGCACAAAAAGATTACTTAGGTGAAGATAAAGTGCACGTATTAGCAGGTTATATTTACAGCTTAAGTAACAAATAAGCAGCAACCCAAGAAGGCGGTATTAGAGACTTAATACCGCCTTTTCACTCCGGTAAAAAGCCACCGTAAACACGAAAAGCAAAACCAACATACAACTAAAAGCGAATATAGTTCCCAATTTTCTAACATATCCTCATGCTTATGGGCTAATATATTGCCCCTAAATTGTCGGATGTAGGTTTTTTAAGTTTTTTTTATTAAGAAACACTTAAAAATTCGAGCAAAAACAAGCACATTGCCTTACTTAACCTTAATAAAAAAAGGGTTTTTATTGCAATGCTGTTCTCATTTGCGCATACTCCCCGCCGATTTTTACCCCTAAAACTCCATTAACCGTGGAACCCTTAGCATGAGTACAGTAAACGAACAGACTGCTTATAACTACAAGGTAGTTCGCCAGTTCGCCATTATGACGGTGGTCTGGGGCATTGTAGGTATGGGCATGGGCGTTCTGATTGCTGCGCAACTAGTGTGGCCAGAACTCAACTTTGACCTTCCGTGGACTAGCTTTGGTCGATTGCGTCCACTACACACCAACGCCGTAATTTTCGCCTTTGGTGGTTGCGCTCTATTTGCAACCTCTTATTATGTAGTGCAACGTACATCGCAAACGCGTCTATTCTCCGATGGCCTTGCAAACTTCACCTTCTGGGGCTGGCAAGCTGTTATTGTTCTAGCCGCCATTAGCCTTCCACTTGGTTACACCACAACTAAAGAATACGCCGAATTAGAATGGCCTATTGCTATTCTGCTCGCCATTGTTTGGGTGTGCTATGCCATTGTGTTCTTCGGTACTATCGTTAAACGTAAAACCAAGCACATTTATGTGGGCAACTGGTTCTATGGTGCATTTATCATAGTTACAGCGATGCTGCACATCGTAAACCACGTATCTGTACCCGTAAGCTGGTTTAAGTCTTACTCCATGTACGCAGGCGCAACCGACGCCATGGTGCAATGGTGGTACGGCCATAACGCTGTAGGTTTCTTCTTGACTACTGGCTTCTTAGGCATGATGTATTACTTTGTACCTAAGCAAGCAGAGCGTCCAATTTACTCTTACCGTCTATCTATTGTGCACTTCTGGGCACTGATCACTCTTTATATTTGGGCTGGTCCTCACCACTTGCACTATACTGCACTACCTGACTGGGCTCAGTCATTAGGTATGGCTATGTCCTTGATTCTACTAGCACCATCTTGGGGCGGTATGATCAACGGTATGATGACGCTATCTGGCGCATGGCATAAGCTGCGTACTGACCCCATTTTACGTTTCCTTGTGGTTTCATTAGCTTTCTACGGTATGTCTACCTTCGAAGGCCCGATGATGGCTATCAAAACCGTAAACGCATTATCACATTACACTGACTGGACCATTGGTCACGTACACGCAGGCGCTCTAGGCTGGGTTGCGATGATTTCCATTGGCTCGCTATACCACTTAATACCTCGCGTATTTGGTCGTGAGCAAATGCACAGTGTGGGTTTAATCAACGCTCACTTCTGGCTAGCAACCATTGGCACTGTACTTTACATCGCCTCAATGTGGGTTAACGGTATTATGCAAGGCCTAATGTGGCGTGCAGTAGATTCTAACGGATCACTCACCTACTCTTTCGTTGAAGCACTGTCTGCAAGCCATTATGGCTACGTCGTGCGTGCAGTTGGTGGCGCCTTCTTCTTAACAGGCATGCTGCTAATGGCATACAACACTTGGCGCACAGTACGTGCTTCTAGTCCTGAAGCCGCTGAAGCTGCTGCCCGCTTTACTGTTGAGGGTGCGCACTAATGAAACACGAAATTGTAGAGAAAAATATTGGCTTACTCGCCTTTTTCATGGTGATTGCTGTCAGTATTGGCGGTTTAACTCAGATTGTTCCTTTATTTTTCCAAGATTCAGTGAACGAGCCTGTAACAGACTTAAAGCCTTATACTGCACTGCAACTTGAAGGTCGTGATATTTATATTCGTGAAGGCTGCGTTCAATGCCACTCACAAATGATTCGTCCTTTCCGTGCAGAAACTGAGCGCTATGGTCACTACTCAGTAGCTGGCGAAAGTGTGTATGAGCACCCATTCCTATGGGGTTCTAAACGCACAGGGCCTGACTTAGCTCGTGTTGGCGGTCGTTATTCTGATTCATGGCACCAAGCTCATTTATACAATCCACGCAATGTTGTTCCTGAGTCCAAAATGCCTGCTTACCCTTGGCTAGCGGCTAATAAAGTTGATACTCAGTACACTGAAACCAAAATGCGTGTAATGAGATGGTTAGGCGTACCTTACACTGACGAAGATATTAAAGGCGCTGTAAGCTCGCTAAAAGGCAAGACTGAAATGGAAGCGGTTGTCGCTTACCTACAAGTACTTGGCACATCAATCCAGAACAAACGGTAATATGCTATGGATATTGGAACGCTTCGCGGCATTGGAACATTAGTGGTTTTTGTAGCTTTTTGTGGCTTATTGTTTTGGGTGTTCTCAAGCAAACGCAAGTCCCAGTTTGAAGATGCAGCCAACCTTCCTTTTGGTGATGAAGGTTCCGTATCCAAGCCCGACACCAAAGAACACTCGGAGCAATAGTCAATGACAATGTCACCCTTTTGGAGTGGATATGTCAGTTTTCTGACAATCTTCACCCTAATTGCCATGGCGGTGCTAATTTTTGCGACCCGTAAAGGGCAACGCAATGACACCACCAATGACACTGTAGGCCATAGCTATGATGGCATCGAAGAGTATGACAACCCACTACCGCGCTGGTGGTTTATGCTCTTTGTTGGCACCATTATTTTTGCAACTGGCTATCTTGTTTTATACCCTGGCCTAGGTAACTGGAAAGGTGTATTACCTGGCTACGAAGACGGCTGGACTCAAGTCAAACAGTACGAACGTGAGCTAGAAAAAGCAAAAGAACTATACGACCCCTTATACGAGCAGTTTAATAAACTCTCCGTAGTAGAAGTTTCTCAGAACGAAGAAGCTTTAGCTATGGGGCGTAGTTTATTCCTTAACAACTGCGCTGTATGTCACGGCTCAGATGGTCGCGGATCACTTGGTTTTCCAAACCTAGCTGATAACGACTGGCGCTGGGGGGGAGAGCCTGAAACTATCAAGCAAACCATTATGGATGGCCGTCAAGGCATCATGGCGGCTTGGGGTGAGACGCTTGGTAACCAAGGCGTAAAAGATGTCGCGGCTTATGTCCGTGAAGACTTAGCTAAACGCCCACGCAATAAAAACAACACTAACGAGTATGACAAAGAAAAAGGTAAGCAAACCTTTGCTACCATTTGCTCAGCTTGTCATACACCACAGGGAACAGGTATGGCTGCACTAGGTGCGCCCAACCTAACACACCCTGAAGGTTGGATTTATGGTACTAGCCAAGAAGCAGTTGAGGCTACAGTACGCAATGGCCGCCATGGCGTTATGCCTGCTCAACGTGCTTTATTAGGTGAAAGCAAAGTACATATCCTTGCAGGCTATGTTTATAGCTTAAGCCATCGTAAAAATGCACAGTAAATCTGGCGCATAAAAAAGAAAGGTGATTGTTTAGCGATAATCACCTTTTTTATTCATTATTTATCTATTAAAATAAAAACAATAATTAATAGTTATAAATAGCTTTTGTGCAGAATTTCACAGCAAAAGATAAAAACAACTGTCATTTTTTAAGCAACTGGACGACCTTGCGTCAAGTCAAAAGGCGATTTCGAAACTGGTGTAGCCTGTATACAACCAAAGTGTCATAAAACGAATCTGACACAAGGCAAGATTTACCAAACAACTGCTTATGTACAACCTGTCTTTTGCGATATAAGCAATGATATTGCCAACGCGACCGAATGTCGCGCTATATACATCAACGACAGGTGTATCATTTAAAGCAGTACTATTGTCTGCCAGCTCGTACTGTCAGCACTAATAATCTAAGTGGTACCCCTGATGAGCGAACAAATACCTGTCAAGAATGTGACCCCAAAGGCTGCTGATAATCTTTACGCGCGCCGCGAAAAGATTTATACAAAAGCCTTTACTGGGATATTTCGCAATCTACGAATTGCATTTACTGGCTTTCTCTTCCTATTGTTTTTAGGCACTGCCTGGATCAATTATGAAGGACGCCAAGCTGTCTGGTGGAACTTACCAGAGCGTAAATTCTATATTTTTGGTTCAACCTTCTGGCCACAAGACTTCGTGCTTTTAGCATGGGTATTGATTATTTGTGCCTTTGGCTTGTTCTTTATTACTGTATTCGCTGGGCGTGTTTGGTGCGGATATGCTTGCCCACAAAGTATTTATACGTGGATTTTTATGTGGTGCGAGAAAGTCACAGAAGGTGACCGCAACCAACGTATGAAACTTGAAAAAGCGCCTTTTTCTGCGAATAAGTTTTTCAGAATAAGTGCTAAGCATGTCCTTTGGTTGACTATTGCCTTTGTCACTGGCTTTACCTTCCTTGGGTATTTCATTCCAATTCGTGAGTTAGCAGGCGATTTAATCTCTGGCACAGCAGGTGCTGCTGCTTACTTCTGGCTAGCCTTCTTCACTGTTATTACCTATTTGAATGCGGGCTGGATGCGCGAGCAAGTCTGTGTTTACATGTGTCCTTATGCACGCTTCCAAAGTGTAATGTTTGATAAAGACACACTTATTGTTTCTTATAATGAAGCCCGCGGTGAAGGCCGTGGTCCACGCAAACGCGGCAGTGATTATAAAGCACAAGGACTAGGCGACTGTATTGACTGTAAAATGTGCGTCCACGTCTGCCCTACTGGTATTGATATCCGTGATGGTTTACAAATTGCTTGTATTGGCTGTGCAGCGTGCGCCGATGCCTGTGACTCCATTATGGACAAAATGGGCTATGAACGAGGCCTAGTAGGCTACACAACTGAACATAACCTTGCTGGTAACAAAACCAAGCTGTTACGTCCTCGTTTAATCGGTTACGCTACAGCCTTGATTGTGATGATGTGTTTATTAGCTTGGCGTGTTTATGAACGCCCACTGATTGAAGTGAGCATTCTTAAAGACCGTACCCAATACCGCGAAAGCGTTATAGGCAATATTGAAAACGTCTACACCGTAAAAGTAATTAATAAAGATCAACATCCGCACACATATATAATCGAAGTAGCGGGCTTTGAAGGTATTACTTTAAGCAGTGATAGCGTTACAATGGTCGACGGCAAGCATGTTGTTGATGTAAAAGAAGGTGAGATCAAGGAAATTCCAGTCGCTGTTTCAGTTGAGCCTGAACTTATTACCCAAGACGCTACTGAAATTGAATTCACTGTGACTTCTAAAGATCAGCCCGATATTCAAAAAACATCATCTAGTCGCTTTATTGGCCCAGTTTATTAATTGTTTTAGTTAAGGCAGATACTTATGAGCTCCAAACTCGATGCAACTTCCTCTCGCTGGTACAAAGAGCCTTGGGCATGGATTATCATAGGTATCTTGCTAGTTTCAATTTTACATGGCTTATCCCTGCTTTTTGCAGGGATCAAGTTTGGTGACTCACTTGTAGTAGATAACTATTACGACGCAGGTGTTGGTATTAATAAATCACTTGAACGCGAAGCGCTAGCTCAGAAGCTAGGTGTTACTGCTCAACTGAATATTGATACTGAACGCAACCAAGTAGAACTTACTCTAGCTGGTGGTTTCACTCAACTACCACAGCATCTTGTTTTAAATATCATTTCCCCAACTATTCCAGAGCAAGATCGTCAAGTTATTTTACAACCTAAATCTGGCACTAATGTGTACACTGGTATTATTGCTGACGTGGTTAAAGGTCGTCGTTTTATTGAGCTATTAGGCCAAGAACAAGGTAAAGATTGGCGATTATTTGAAGACGAAGACGTAGCAACTGGAAAAACCATTGCACTGGGTGACGAGTAATTTTATTTAAGCCACTATAATTCAACTTTATAGCGGCTTTTCACTAGAAGGGCAAACGAGTATTATGTCCACACCACAGCCTTGTTATCACTGTGGTCTACCTGTTTTAGACCCTTCCTTCACTGCTGTTGTACTGAATCAACCTCGCCTATTTTGCTGCCCTGGCTGTTTGGCCGTAGCGCAAACTATTGTCGCTGGTGGTCTTGAAAGCTATTACCAACACCGCAGTGAAAACTCTAACAACCCTGAATCGTTGGCAAGCTTAATTCCTGATGAACTAAAGCTACTTGATCGAGAAGATTTACAAGCCAAGTTTGTTACCTCAGAAGGCGAGCAAACGCATGCTAAGTTACTCATTGAAGGCATTACTTGTGCTGCCTGCGGCTGGCTTATTGAAAAGCATCTTCGAGATATTCCTCAAGTCAAGCAAGCTCATATTAATGTTTCCAACCATCGCCTTGAATTAAGCTGGACGAAAGATAGCCTAGCCTTGTCTGACATTATTTTTTCATTACGCAAAATTGGTTATGCCGCCCACCCATGGCAACCCGATGTTGCTACAGAGCGCATGGCACAAGAAAACCATCGTGCGTTACGCAAACTAGGCATTGCTGGACTACTTTGGATGCAGGTGATGATGGCATCCATGGCCACTTGGCCTGAGTTTAACATTGACCTTTCTGAAGGTATGGACGTTATCTTACGCTGGGTCAGCTTAATGATGACGACGCCTATTGTTTTTTACTGTAGCTCCGAGTTTTTCTTAGGTGCTTGGCGGGACATTAAAACACGCCACCTTACTATGGACGTTTCTGTCTCGCTGGCTATTGGTGGCGCTTATATTGCTGGAATTTGGTCAACTATTACTGGGCAAGGCGAACTCTACTTTGATGCCTGCGGTATGTTTGCCCTGTTTTTACTCTCAGGTCGCTATTTAGAACGCCGCGCTCGAGAGCGCACTTCTATAGCTACAGCACAGCTTGTTAATTTACTTCCTGCTTCGTGTTTACGTTTGGATGAACAAGGCCAAAGCCAGCGTATTTTATTAAAAGAACTTCAATTAAATGACGTGATTAGCATCCCTCCAGGCAGCTTAATGCCAGCTGACGGCGTGATTATTGAAGGTTCTTCCAGTGTAGATGAGTCCTTATTAACAGGTGAATATCTTCCACTTCCTCGTGGTAAAGGCGATCACGTTACTGCAGGCACGCTTAATGTCGAAGGCCCTCTCACAGTAAAAGTCGATGCGTTAGGCGACGATACGCGTTTATCCGCTATTGTACGCCTGCTTGAGCGCGCACAAAGCACCAAGCCGCGTCTTGCCGAGATTGCCGATAAAGTTGCCCAATGGTTTCTTGTTAGCGTTTTACTTATCGCAGCGCTGGTTGGCATTGCATGGCTAGAAATTGATAGCAGTCGAGCCTTCTGGATTGTTTTATCGTTATTAGTCGCCACCTGCCCTTGTGCTTTATCTCTTGCCACACCAACAGCCTTAACAGCCGCAACAGGCAGTTTACATAAACTAGGCTTACTGTTAACACGAGGTCACGTATTAGAAGGCTTAAAGCATATTGATACTGTTATATTCGATAAAACAGGCACATTAACTGAAGGCAAATTAAGCTTACGTCATATCCACCCCTTAACTGATATGACAACAGATGAATGCCTACAGCTAGCTGCGGCATTAGAGGAATCTTCAGAACACCCTATTGCTCGCGCTTTTGGCCGCTCTAAATACACTACAGAAAATTTAATCAGCTATCCTGGCTTAGGATTAGAAGGCAGCATTGAGGGAAAGAAATGGCGTATTGGCCGTGCCGACTTTGTCTGTCAACTGAGCAATATCGCTTTACCTAAATCAGACCAGCAACAAGGACAGTGGCTACTGTTAGGCAATGAGCAGCAAGCTGTAGCTTGGCTGGTACTGGACGATAAATTACGCAGTGATGCCAAAGACTTATTGGACGCATGCCACGCCAAAGGCTGGAATACACTATTACTCTCTGGTGATAGCTCACCTATGGTGCAAAGCATTGCCAAAGAACTAAATATTAAAGATGCGCGTGCAGGTCTAACACCTGATGATAAGTTAGCTGTGCTACAGCAATTACGCGAACAAGGACATAAAGTATTAATGCTGGGCGATGGCGTTAATGATGTGCCTGTTTTAGCCGCAGCGGATATTAGTATTGCTATGGGCAGTGCTACTGATCTGGCCAAAACCAGCGCAGATGCTATCTTATTATCTAATCGTTTAAGCAGTTTGGTGGAAGGCTTTAAATTAGCCAAGCGCACGCGCCATATCATTATTGAAAACCTTGCTTGGGCCACCTTATATAATGGTCTGGTCATCCCATTTGCAGCGGTTGGCTGGGTAACCCCAGGATGGGCAGCATTAGGCATGTCAATCAGTTCATTATTGGTCGTCGTCAATGCGTTACGCTTAACATACGTTAAAGTACACGAACAGCCACAACATTAGGAGCTAGCATGCCTGCACTTTACGTAATGATTCCAGTTGCACTAATTATTGTTGCTATTGCTATTTATATTTTTAACTGGGCTGTCAACTCTGGGCAATTTGACGATATGGAAGGCCCAGCTCACAGCATTCTTTTTGATGACGAAGACCCTATGCATAAAGCAGGGGTTGAGCGCGCCAATCATTCAGAGCAAACCGATAAGTCTGAACAATGACAGAAAGCTTAATGACCCTAGTGGTGGCCTTTACTGCTGGCTTGCTCGGTAGCGTTCACTGCATTGGCATGTGTGGTGGCATTATGGCAGCGCTAACCATGGCCATTCCTCCTCAAGCAAAAGGCAAACGTTTTGCACTAATATTCACCTATAACATAGGTCGTATTATTAGTTACAGCCTAGCTGGACTGTTATTTGGCCTCATTGGCTGGAGCTTAGACCAGACAGGCTTTACCACTGGCTTGCGTTATCTTGCTGGTGCCATGTTAATTATTATGGGGCTCTATTTAGCAGGTTGGTGGTCTGGGCTAACCTATACCGAGCGCCTAGGCAGCTTACTGTGGAAACGTATACAACCCATAGCCAGTAAGTTTCTTCCTGTAACTAGCATTGCTCAGGCATTGTGTTTAGGCTTTCTTTGGGGGTGGTTACCTTGCGGACTCGTCTATGGTGCTTTGCCGCTTTCAGCCAGTCAAGGAAACGCTAGCCTAGGCGCCCTGACTATGCTTTTTTTTGGTCTAGGCACATGGCCAACTTTAATCATTTCAGGCTTAGCGGCACAATCATTAAACAGCTTTTTACAGCAAAAAAAAGTGCGAATGACCTCAGGTATTCTAATTATTCTTTTTGGTATATGGACTATTCCTGGCCCTCATCAAGGCTGGATCATGGGTCATTGATCTGCGTCTTTTTTTTAAAATTTAAGTTTGATTTACATCAAACTTAAAAAGTTACCTAAATCTATAATTTCAAGCATTATTTATAATTAGGTTATACTATGTCTAGGCTAATAGAGCATGATAAATACTTTATAGCTAAGGAGGCTGAGAGCTTGCCTAGTTATACTGTTTATCCGCGCTTAGAAAAACTACCTACACTATTAAAACCTAACGATTTAGAGTATGCCAGAGCGCTAAAACACAGTAGACTTAAAAAGAAACCACTGGCACTTTATATTTATATTCCATTCTGTCCAAGCAACTGTTTTACTTGTGATAGATTTAAAATATCTAGTAAAGATAGAAGTCGTTCAACTCAATTTTTAAATATATTAAAGAAAGAAATTGTATCAACCGCTAAACTATTAGACAAAAGCCAAGTTATTGAACAGTTATTTATTGGCGGGGGAAATCCAACTTTTTTTAATCATCAAGAATTTTCAAGTTTACTTAGTTTTTTAAAAGACTATTTTAATATTCATAGTGATAATTTAGTAGACTATGAGATAAAAATTGACCCTCGCGAATCAGACTGGTCTACAGTTGCTCTTTTGCGTGAGCTAGGCTTCAATCGTATTTTAATCAATATTCAAACACTTAATCCTATTGAGCAAACGGCGATTAATCGACTACACACTTTAAATCAAGTGCAAACCTTAGTTGATGCCGCTCGTACTTTAGAGTATCGCTCAATCTGTTTAACCCTAATGTATGGTCTGCCTAAACAAACCCGAACATCCTATGCAGAATCACTGGATAAAATTATTGCATTGCAACCTGATCGAATAGGTGCAAAGGCTTTTTTATACGATATTGAAAATTCTCCAGTGCAACGTTTTATTAATAAAGACGACCTTCCTAGCGAACAGTTACGTCATGAAATGTATCTATATACATTTGAGCGCCTCACAAGTGCCAATTACAGCTATTTAGGCCAAGGATTATATGCTCGCTCAGATGATAATTATGGTAGCGCCAAAGAAGATGATCGATTAAAAATAAATGCACTGGGCTATTCTGACCATGGACACTGCGATTTAATAGGTTTTGGGCCTAATGCTATCACTCAAACAGAAACGTTTATTGGGCAAAACACAACTAACTTAAGTCATTATTATAACCTAATTGAAAACGGGCACTTTCCATTAGAAAAAGCGCTCACCTACACAGCAGATGACATCATCCGCCGCGATTTAATTGAGCAAATTCAATGCCATGGCAAACTAGATATAAAGAAATTAAATGAAAAATACAACATTGCTTTTGAGATTTATTTTAAAAATGAGCTGTCCTCGCTCTACCTGCTAGAGCAGAAAAATCTTTTAAGCATAAATAGCAACCTATTAATTTTAAACTCAAAAGCTCTGCATATACCTGAGTTAATTTGTCAGATATTTGATCATTATCAATCCGCGACCCAAAGCACAAATAACTAAATATTTTTATTGCTTTTAATCAATACTCTGGAAGCTTGACGTTATTTGCGTTATCTTACGCAACAATTATTTTCTAACTGAGAGTAACTTGAGCATGTCGGAAGTTATTGCTGTGCGTAATTTACATCAGGCACATTGCCGCGACTGTAGCTTAGCCACGCTATGTCTACCTTTATCTCTAGACAATGAAGATCTCGAATCTTTGGACGAAATCGTTAAACGCGGACGTCCTCTGAAAAAAGGCGAGTTTTTATTCCGCCAAGGAGACACCTTCACATCTGTATTCGCTGTTCGCTCAGGTAGCTTAAAAACTTTCAGCGTTACTGATGCTGGAGAAGAACAAATCACAGGTTTCCATTTGCCAAGCGAGTTTGTAGGCTTATCTGGTATGGATACTGAGTCCTATCCTGTATCAGCCATTGCTTTAGAAACCACTTCTGTTTGTGAAATTCCTTTTGACCGTCTTGACGAGCTGAGTATTCAAGTTCCTCAACTACGGCGCCAGTTAATGCGCATTATGAGTCGTGAAATTCGCGATGATCAGCAAATGATGCTGCTGCTCTCCAAAAAAACGGCTGACGAACGTATTGCTACCTTCCTAGTTAACCTATCCGCGCGCTTCCGCCAACGCGGTTATTCAGCAACACAATTCCGTTTGGCTATGTCGCGTAATGAAATAGGCAACTATTTAGGACTGGCAGTAGAAACTGTATCGCGCGTATTTACTCGCTTTCAGCAAAATCAATTGATCAGCGCTGAAGGTAAAGAAATTCATATTGTAAATGCAATGGAGCTATGCCAGTTGGCAGGTGGTAACCTAGAAAGCTAATAGCGTTCGCACCATTGGAGTTACCTCATGATTTTTGATGAGTTTGCAGTTAAATCCTGTATTCGTCCGGTAAAAGATTTTCCTAAAAAAGGTGTGATATTTCGCGATATCACCCCCATCTTTTTAAACCCCAAAGCACTGCGCATGGTAGTGGACTGCTTTGTTCAGCGTTACATGGACAGTCCAATCACACATATTGGCGCACTAGATGCTCGCGGCTTTTTAATTGGTTCAACACTGGCCTACGAGCTCAACAAACCTTTGGTACTGTTTCGCAAAAAAGGCAAACTCCCTGCTAATGTTATTGCCGAATCTTACGAAACTGAATATGGTCAAAGCACAATTGAAATCCAAGCGGATAGTTTGCAGCCTGGTGATCAAATGTTACTCCTTGATGACCTGATTGCTACAGGTGGGACCTTTCTTGCGGCAGCACGCCTTGTGCGCAGGTTAGGTGCGCAAGTGTATGAGGCAGCAGCCATTGTTGATCTTCCAGAACTCAATGGCTCAAAGTTATTACAAGAAATGGATGTTCCAACTTACTGCTTAACTGCTTTCACCTTAGACGAGTATTAAAGGCAGAACTTGCCGATTAATTCCCCTGCCGCCAGTTAAGTGCGGCATCACGTCACTAGCGCTTGGTTTTTTCTCAGCCCGATAATATAGCTAGAGAAAAATTCTCTAGAAGAAATTACCAGGATGCTAGTATGAGCCAACCCCATTCGATTTGGAAAATCCCCTTAGTTAAAGAGTTAGCCATCATACTTGTGCTTAAACTGGTGATTCTTTTTTCAATTAAAGCGATCTGGTTTAACGAGCCTACCATTCCTGTAAATGGCACTGAAAAACTCGATCAGCATTTGTTTGGTGCTCCTGCCCCATCCCCTGCTAACTCCGATGAGGAGATAAAATAATGATTCCTGAAGAAGTTGTTGATCTATCGCGGTTGCAGTTTGCACTAACCGCTATGTATCACTTCCTATTTGTACCTCTTACGCTAGGGCTGGCGTTCTTACTGGCTATTATGGAATCCGTCTATGTGATGACGGGCAAGCAAGTCTATAAGGACATGGTTAAGTTCTGGGGTAAGTTGTTTGGTATTAACTTTGCCCTTGGCGTTACTACGGGCTTAACCATGGAGTTCCAGTTCGGTACAAACTGGTCTTACTATAGCCACTATGTGGGTGATGTGTTTGGTGCGCCACTGGCCATTGAAGGTTTGATGGCGTTCTTTCTTGAATCAACTTTTATTGGTTTATTCTTTTTTGGCTGGGACCGCTTAAGTAAAGTTCAGCACTTAGCAGTGACATGGCTGGTTGCCTTAGGCTCAAACCTTTCCGCATTATGGATTTTGATTGCCAACGCTTGGATGCAAAATCCTATTGGCGCTGAGTTTAATTTTGAAACCATGCGCATGGAAGTTACAGACTTTGCGGCCTTGATTTTCAACCCAGTAGCCCAAGTAAAATTTGTGCATACTGTGGCCGCTGGCTATGTAACTGGTGCCATTTTCGTACTAGCTATTTCTAGTTGGTACTTACTCAAAAAACGCGATCTTGGCTTTGCGCGGCGCTCGTTTGCTATTGCCTCAGCTTTTGGTCTCGCTTCTATTCTTTCCGTTATTGTTCTTGGTGATGAAGCCGGTTATGAAATTGGTGATGTACAAAAAACCAAACTAGCCGCCATTGAAGCCGAATGGAATACTGAGCCTGCACCTGCAGCATTTACTCTTGTGGGTCTACCTAACCAAGATGAAATGCGTACCGACTATGCTGTAAAAATCCCTTATGTAATGGGTATTATTACCACTCGCTCATTAGATAAGGAAGTCATGGGTATTAAAGATCTTATGCAATACCATGAAGGTCGCATACGTAATGGCATGCTAGCCTATGATCGTTTAGAGAAATTAAGAGCTGCTAAAACAGCAGAGAATATTACAGCCTTTAATGAAGTTAAACACGACCTAGGCTATGGTTTGCTATTAAAGAAATACACTGAAAATGTTGTAGATGCCACTGAATCGCAAATCAAACTAGCGGCACAGGACAGTATTCCGCACGTTGCAACTGTGTTCTGGTCATTTCGCGTGATGGTGGGTAGTGGATTCTTGATGTTAGTGCTTTTTGCTTGGGCATTCTGGGCTTCAACGCGACGTAATCAAGATAGAAAAAAATGGCTACTACGCTTTGCTGTATTAAGCCTTCCTCTGCCTTGGTTAGCGGCACAAACTGGCTGGATTGTCGCTGAAGTAGGCCGTCAGCCTTGGACCATTGCTGAAGTACTGCCCACGCACCTTTCTACGTCTACCATTTCGGTTTCTAGCATTACTGGATCCTTAGTTGCATTGATTGCCTTCTATACAATTTTGCTCATTATTGAAATGTATTTAATGATTCGTTTTGCTCGGTTAGGGCCTAGTAGCCTGCATACTGGACGCTATTACCATGAACAAAAAAATCTAGAGAACGCTTAAGGAGTAGCATTATGTTTGATTACGAAACACTTAAGCTAATTTGGTGGGTACTGGTTGGCGTACTGCTTATCGGTTTTGCTATTACTGATGGATTTGACTTAGGCGCAGCTATTCTTTCGCCTTTTGTGGGTAAAACCGATAACGAGCGTAGAGCCGTACTCAACACCATAGCCCCTCACTGGGATGGCAACCAAGTATGGTTAATTACAGGCGCAGGCGCTTTATTTGCGGCCTGGCCTATTGTTTATGCGGTGTCATTTTCTGGCTTTTACTGGGCCATGCTACTGGTGCTATTTGCACTATTTGTACGCCCTGTCGGTTTTGATTATCGCAGTAAACTAGAAAATACTAAGTGGCGAAATAGCTGGGACTGGGCATTATGTATTGGCGGAATTGTTCCTGCCTTGGTCATTGGTGTCGCCTTTGGTAACTTCTTCCTTGGTGTGCCTTTTCGCTTTAATGATGAGATGCGTATTTTTTACGAAGGCAACCTATTTGGGCTGTTAAATCCTGTAGGTTTGCTGGTTGGTGTTGTTAGCTTGTTTATGATTATTAGTCATGGCGCCACATGGTTAATGATGCGTACCACAGACCAAGTACAACAACGCTCGCGTAAAGCTGCACTTATTTTTTCTGGCTTGCACCTGCTTTGCTTTATTCTAGCTGGCTGTGTTATCTCTTTTTGGGTTGAAGGTTACAGCATTACTTCTACCCTTGACCCTAATGGCTACAGTACACCATTAAGTAAAACAGTAGCACACACAGGCAACATGGGCTGGTTGAATAACTATACAAGTTATCCTATTACTATGCTTGCACCCGCTTTAGGTATCTTAGGCAGCTTATTAGTGATTATCTGTGCCAAAACCAATAAAAGTGGGTTCGCCTTTTTAGGTTCATCTTTGGCTATTGTAGGCACTATTTGCACTGCTGGCTTTGCATTATTCCCATTTTTACTACCATCAAGCATCGACTTTAATTCGAGCCTGACCATGTGGGATGCGGTATCAAGCCATAAAACCTTAGGCATTATGATGTTTGTCGCCTGTTTATTCGTGCCTATCGTCTTGATTTACTCGCTATGGTCCTACGTTAAGATGTGGGGCAGAGTTAGCTCTACCCATGTTGAAGAAAACACTCATAACCTTTACTAAAGCTATCAAGGGTAAGCTACGGCTTGCCCTTCTAGGAGTTCATTATGTGGTACTTTGCTTGGATTTTAGGTGTTTTACTCGCTTGTTCTATCGCCATTATCAACGCCTTATGGCTAGAAGGCTCACACGATTTTGACGCAGAAAACTAAAATGCAGACGCCTCCTGTTACCCCAGAGTTTTTAACCCAACCATGGACCCGTGTGATCTCATGGTTACTTGCCACACCTATGTGCTTGCTGTTACTGGTTCATCCCAGTGCCATGCTCGACTCTTCTGGCAGCTATAGCCATTCTCTGCTTATGTTCGTCATGCTGGGGGTTTCAGGCGGCTTTATTCATGGCGTGGGCTTTCATCCACGCCATATTATTTGGAAGTTACTATTCCATCCCTTGCTTGCATGGCTGCTTATGCTGCTCGGATACGGACTTTGGCTATACGCCACTAGGAGCTAAAAACAATCCCCAAAGCTTGCAGCTGAGTGCGTAATACAGAAGGCAACAAATCTATTTTTAAATCTGGAATTTCGCGACGTATTGGATAATTTTTACGTAAAGCATCAAAGGCTTGCGCCATAGCAGACTCCGTAGTATTAGCACGCAAAGCTAGACGCATCGCAGAATCATCCGTTCGGACATCGTATACCAGACGAATAAAACGATAAAAATCCGCTGGAAAACTTGCTTCATCAGATAACACTAGCCGCTCAACACTTTGCTTAGGATAAAAACTTTGCTCCGGCATAGGTAAGGCAAAATGCCTAGCAAATGCATGACAAATTTGCTCTGTACCTCGAATCTTCCCATCTAAGCTATAGCCTGCAATATGTGGTGTAGCTATGTCAGCATAGGCTAACAATGCCATATCAACTAAAGGTTCATGCTCCCATACATCTAGCACTAACCGAATATCTGAGCGCTTTTGTACTAGCTCAGCCAATGCTTGATTATCTATCACAGGACCGCGACTAGCATTTAGCAGCCATGCGTTAGGTTTTAGCTGTAATAGATTCTTGCCATTTAATAAATGCCAAGTGGCATCCTTACCTATCTTTGTGAGTGGCGTATGGAGACAAATGACATCACAGTGCTCAATTATTTGCGGCAATGATACATAGTCAGCCCAACCTTCACATCTAGCCCTTGGCGGATCACAAAGCAGCACCTTTAAGCCTAAGTTTTTTAAAACCTGAGCCAAACGTCCTCCAACCTGTCCAACGCCAACAATGCCAAAGGTTTTATCTGGCCACCCCGTACCTGTTCGCTCAGCTAATACACTTAAACTACTGAGTATGTAATCCACTACTCCACGTGCATTACAACCTGGCGCATTACTCCAAGCTATTTGCTGAGCATTCAAGTAATCAATATCCAAATGGTCTGTGCCTATAGTGCAAGTACCTACAAAGCGAACACTACTGCCCTCCAGTAACTGCGCATTCACTGCTGTAACAGAGCGCACGAGCAAGGCATCTACATTTTTTACATCTTCAGCTGTAATAAGCCGACCAGCCTTACGCTTAATCTGAGCATAAGGTGAAAAGTACTCACCGAGTTTAGGTATGTTTTCATCAGCTAATATGCGCATAAAGTTAATAAAATCCACTTTAAATAAGATAAGTCGGCTAAGATAAGCCCCTTTAAAATTGATTAACTATATACCTTTTTGAGGTGAGAAGTGACTGCTGCTGTAGCTACATCATTTTATGCACGCGTGCGCCAAGAATTTTCAACCTTGATGGGATTAGCTATTCCTATTTTTATTGCCCAGCTTGCTAATACTGGCATGGGCGTTGCAGATACTATTATGGCTGGACGCGTATCCTCTGAAGACCTAGCAGGTGTTTCTTCAGGGAGTTCGGTTTGGATTCCTATCTTTCTTTTTATGACAGGCGTTGCTATGGCAACGACTTCAAAAGTTGCTCGCCTATTTGGCTCTGGCGATGAACGCAACATTGGTGTGTTAGTACGTCAATCCCTCTGGTTGAACCTACTGATTGGTTGCGTATTAGGTGTTGTCCTCTGGAACGCCAGACCTTTGCTTGAACTGATGCATGTAGAAAATAAACTAATGGATGTTGCCATTGGCTACCTACAAGCAATTGCCATTGGTTTTCCTTTCTTGGCATTATCACTCGTGCTACGTAGCTATAGCGAAGGCATAGGCCGTACGCGTCCAGGTACTGTGATTAACTTTCTAGGGCTGCTACTGAATATTCCGCTGAATTACATTTTGATTAATGGTAAATTTGGTTTTCCCGAATTAGGCGGCGTAGGCTGTGGTTGGGCTACTGCTGCCGTCTGTGTGTTTAATGTTATTTGCTTTGTTATATGGATTAAATGGGCGCCTTATTATCGTAAAAGCATGCCATTTAAACGCTTTGACTTCCCTAAAAAACAACCTCAGCAAGAGTTAATTAAGCTTGGCTTTCCTATTGGTATTGCCATTTTCGTAGAAGCGAGCATTTTCTCTGTTATTACGTTGCTCTTACTTTATGGAGGGCTAAATGCTGATACAGTATCAGGCCACCAAGTGGCTTTAAGTATTAGCTCAGTGACCTTTATGGTGCCTTACGCCATTACCATGTCTGTCACTGTTCGGGTTGGGCAGAACTTAGGGGCAGGTAATGGCTTAGCTGCGTTATTTTCAGCAAAGGTAGCTATGGCTTGCGCTATTCTTTTCTCTTTAATATTAATGGTACTAATGCTTTGCTTTACTACGCAATTAGCGAGCATTTACTCAAGGGAAGCTGAAGTTATTGCCATCGCCAGCACTTTGATTGTGTTTGCAGCTTTCTATCAGTTACCTGATGCGATTCAGCTTATTTCAGCTGGTGCATTACGTGGATATCAAGATACCAATGTCGTTATGTTAATTACCTTGATTGCCTACTGGGGAATTGGTCTACCTCTTGGTTATAGTCTTGGCTTAACACAGGTTTTTGGAATAGCCGAAGGCCCAGCAGGTTTCTGGAAAGGCTTAATAGCAGCCCTTACTTGTGCCGCTATTTTCCTTAGTTGGCGCTTATATTACACAGCACGTAAAAATTTAACTTTATTTAGGTAGATTGCGGTGTAACCCACAGCGATCTGACATACCTTGAGTAAAGTGTTTAGGGTCATTAACGGCCTCAATTTGTGCATTGCAAACGCCGCCACTGGATAAGTTTGCCGTGCACTTGGGTTGTTTTACATGACTCAGCCATGCCGTATATTGAACACTGGATAAACCGGCTTTATTTGCAGCATATTCTGTAGGATTACTAATATATTTGTGCATATCCGAATTAGGCACCGTCAAGTGGCCAACGCCTTGGTGGTACGCAACAAACTTCATTCCTAAGCTAGTTAGGTGATCTAGCATTTGCATCCCTGAAAGCTGGCTTTCTTTGAATTTCTGATCAACAAAACCTTTATAACGCGCTTCCATAGCCTTTATTTTATTTTCATTGTCTTGTTTTAAGCCATCTATGTGTTGCTGTGCTTTTTGTAAAAGCGAACGCAGTTTATCCATGTTCTGCTTTTGTACTTGAAACAAGGCTGATAGTTCAGTCAGATTTTTCTCTCTTTGCAGTGCCACACTTTGCAAAGCATCTAACTTTTCGCCCAGCTTTTGTTTAACCTTATCTGCCTCTTGTAAACGATACTTGGCTAACTCAAGTTCTTTTTCTAAAAACTTATTATGCGTTAATAACGTCGCTAAACGATCGTCACCTGAAGTTTTACCATCCGTTAAACTGGTATACAGGGTATCATTTTTAGGATCATTGGCTGGTGCTACGCTTTCAATTAAGCGGACAATATTTTTATTATTCCGCACTAATTCTGCAATACCCTCTGGCTCGCTACTTTTACCATTTTCATTAGGTTCCCACAAAAAGGCTTCGTAGTCTGGGTCAGGGCACTGACTTTCACAAACCAAGCGTATTGGGCCTGCACCTAAATCCGGGCCTTTTTCAGCAACATTTAATAATTGCGCAAAAGGTACATTCCAAGAGATATCAACCGCACCTTCGGAATCAAATTCAAGATAAAAATAAACCGCACTATGAATGTCTAAATCAGAATCTACAGTAATAAAAATCGCTTTTACATGCTGATTAGCAAACTCACGAAAACAAACGATACCATCTAATACTGCCTCAAATTCTGAAATCAGCATTTCTTTAACGACGTTTTGACCATTAAAAAACAATACTAGATCGACTACTTTATCCTTGCTCATTGTGATTTCCTACAAGCCTTACATGACTAAACTAAAATCTAATTATTAGGTATAGATATCAGTACTCCTTAATAGATCACACTCTACATGCTTTAATTGATTAGCCTCATGATTTGGTTCATATCAAAGCCTCTATAGGTTAAAAAACGTACCTGTTTGGCTTTTTCTTTGTTACATTTTGGCTTGTTTACAAATTTTTTTTGCCACACACTGTATAAAATTGCTTCCCAATCAAAATCAGCTTCTTCTAACGCTAGTTTAATGGCTTCTGCATTTACTCCTTTATAGATAAGCTCTTCACGAATACGAATAGGCCCTATTCCCGAGTTAGCCTTACTTCTAATAAAACTTTCTAAAAAACGTGCATCACTTAATAACCCTTCATCTCTTAACTGATCCAGTTGTTGTCTGATCAATCTAATATCAAGCTTTTTGCGTGCTAGTTTTTGTTCCAGCTCTTGGTAGGAATGCTCGCGGCGAGCTAATAAATCCATTGCGAGACGACGTATTGTTAATGAGTCAGCAGACATTTTTATCCTCTAAATAAAAAAGCACGGTTGATTAGAACCGTGCTTTTTATTATTGCAAGAATTTAATCCTCTAATGGAGGCGTATCCTCTTCTTCAGTAGCAGCGGCACCGCGAGATACAAGTAACTGCTGACGAATTTCAGCTTCCAAAGCATTACGAATTTCTGGATTCTCTTCCAAGAAACGTGAAGCATTGGCTTTACCTTGCCCAATTTTAGTACCCTGATGGCTATACCAAGCACCTGCTTTCTCAACCAGCCCTAGTTGAGTACCTAAATCAATAATTTCACCATTACGATAAATACCCTTGCCATAGAGTATTTGGAACTCAGCCTGACGGAATGGCGGAGCTACTTTGTTTTTAACCACTTTTACACGAGTTTCACTACCAACGATTTCATCACCTTCTTTTACAGCACCAATACGACGAATATCTAAACGTACGGATGAGTAGAATTTAAGTGCATTACCACCTGTTGTAGTTTCTGGGTTACCAAACATTACGCCAATTTTCATGCGAATTTGGTTAATAAAGATAACTAAGCAATTAGCGGTTTTAATATTACCTGTGATTTTACGTAGTGCTTGGCTCATTAAACGCGCTTGTAAACCAACGTGGGCATCGCCCATGTCACCTTCAATTTCAGCTTTAGGTACTAAGGCAGCGACTGAGTCGACAACGATCACATCAACAGCATTAGAGCGTACTAACATATCGGTAATTTCTAATGCTTGCTCACCAGTATCTGGCTGAGAAACCAGTAGATCATCTACAGTAACACCCAGCTTTTCAGCATATTCTGGGTCTAATGCATGCTCCGCATCTACGAAAGCACAGGTAGCACCTTGTTTTTGTGCTTCAGCAATAACAGACAAGGTTAATGTGGTTTTACCAGAAGATTCAGGACCGTAGATTTCTACGATACGCCCTTTGGGTAAGCCACCAATACCTAAAGCGACATCTAAGCCTAAAGAGCCTGTTGAAATAGCAGGAATAGCCTGACGCTCATGGTCGCCCATGCGCATTACAGCCCCCTTACCAAATTGACGCTCAATTTGACCTAAAGCGGCAGCCAGTGCTTTTTTCTTGTTCTCATCCATACTCTTAACCCTATCAATAATCGAAGGCAATTTTGCCGTTAACTGTATAATTAAACAGTATTATCCATAAAGATAACTGTCTATGCAATTGTTTCGCTAAAAATTTTCCAATTTTCGACCGACTGCTCATTTAGCAGTGCTAGAACCCCCGCTAGAGCCGTCTCTATTGTTTGCGCTCGTATAGACTGACGATCACCGCTATAGTGCATTTTTAAACTAACGTTTTTTTCACTGCACGCCCAAGCTAGCCATACTGTCCCTACGGGCTTGTCTTCAGTGCCACCTGTTGGCCCAGCTACACCGCTAACAGCGATAGCATAGTCAGCTTTAGACTTTTTTAACGCACCTAGAGCCATGGCCTCAACTACCGCTTGGCTTACAGCACCCACCTGAGAAAATAACTTTTCTGCTACGCCTAACATAGCGATTTTTTGCTTATTTGAATAAGTGATAAAGCCTGCTTCAAACCAAGCTGAACTACCTGATACACGAGTAATAGCTTCCCCAATACCACCCCCCGTACAAGACTCCGCTGTAGCAATAACGGCTTTTTTTGCAACTAAGGCTTGCCCCAGCCGTTCAGCCAATAAACTTAGTTTATCCATAGTACTAACTTAACTCCTCAGTTGAGGTAAAGTTAAAAATAGCTTCAACCTCCCCCCAGAGAATGGGTAATACTTGAGCGAAGCGTGTCAAATCTCCGCTACTATAAAACCTATCATGCTTGAAGTTCACTGATTGTTGGTTCAACAATTGCTGTTGTGTTAAAACAAACTCTAGACGCCGAGCAACAGCCTCGCCAGTGTCAATTATCTGAATTTGATCACCTACGAGTTCGCTTAAGGCATTTTTTAAAAAAGGATAATGGGTACAACCTAGAATAAGTGTGTCACAACCCTGCTCTACTAAAGGTAGCGCGTAGTGCGCCAGCAACTGCTTAACTTCAGCCGTTGCTAAATTGCCTTGTTCAATCTCTTCAACCAAGCCTGGGCACGGCTGCGTAATGACTCGAACATTACCTGCAAAGCGATCCAACAATGCGGCAAACTTGGCGCTTTTTAAGGTACCTGTCGTTGCTAAAACACCTACAATACCTGAGCGTGTTGCTTGCGTTGCCGGTTTTACTGCTGGCTCCATTGCAACGACGGGCAACCATGGCCAGTGCGTTCGTATTTCGCCAGCAGCGGCCGCTGTTGCCGTATTACAAGCAATAACTAGGGCTTTGATGCCTTGCTCTATTAAAAACTGGGTGATTGCTAGGCTACGCTGAATAATAAAATCTGGGCTTTTTTCACCATAAGGAACATAGGCTTCATCAGCAATATAAAAAAGCTGTTCACTCGGTAAACGTTGGCGAATTTCTTTTAAGACAGAAAGGCCACCAACACCTGAGTCAAATACGCCTACTGGCGCGCTAGGGTTAATCGCGTTTTTGGCAAACACTACACTGTTCATCACGAGCTATCTTCAACTCACGCATGCGACTGTCAAGCGCATCAATTAATAAAAGGCGGCCAATTAAGGGCTGCCCAAAATTGGCTAATATTTTTAGTGCTTCTAGTGCCTGGATACTGCCAACAAGCCCTACTAAAGGCCCTAGCACACCGGCTTCACTGCAGGTTAGACTTTCATCTTGACCGCTGCCGTATAGACAATGATAACAAGGACTTTGCTCATTATTAGGGTCAAAAACGCTAACTTGTCCCATAGTGCGAATTGCAGCACCACTGACCAAGGTTTTTTTGGCCGCAAAACAATGGCGATTTAATACATCACGAATGATGAAGTTATCTGTACAATCCATAACAAGATCAACGTCAGCCAGCAAGCTCGGTAAGTTTTCATCGGTAATAGCCTGCTCAACCGAACGCACATGAATGCTTGGGTTCAATTGCAACATGCGCTGCTTAGCCGCATAAGCCTTACTACGCCCTATATCTTCAGTTGAATACAACACCTGACGTTGTAAGTTAGTTAAGTCAACGCTATCAAAATCTGCAATGCATAAATGTCCAATACCTGCCGCCGCTAAATACAGGGCAACAGGCGTACCTAGACCGCCTGCACCGACAATTAAAACGCGGCTATTTTTTAAGCGTTGCTGACCCTCAATATCAATTTGCTTGAGCAGCACATGGCGGCTATATCTGAGTAGTTCTTCATCCGTTAACATATCCACTGCCCTAAACTAATACGCTCATGCCCTGCTAAATCACGACGGCTATGCACCTGTTGAAAACCGGCTGCACTTAATAAGCTTTGCACACTCTGCGCTTGATCATAACCGTGCTCCAGCATTAACCAGGCTTGGTTATTTAAATGAGCTACTGAGTGCGCAATAATTAGGCGAATATCCTCTAAACCATCAGCTCCTGAAACTAAGGCACTGCTGGGCTCAAAACGTACATCACCCTGAGTTAAATGTTGATCATCTGCCGCAATATAAGGCGGATTGCTAACAATTAAATCAAAACGTTGTTGTTTAAGCGCAGCAAACCAAAAGCTTGTGATAAAGCGCGCATTATGGATTTGGTTACGCTTTGCATTTTGCTGAGCCAAGCTCACCGCTTCAGCAACTCGATCTACACCAGTAACTGACCACAACGGGCGCTCTGCCGCTAAGGCTAGCGCTATAGCGCCTGTTCCAGTGCCTAAATCGAGAACTTGGAGTGAATGCTCAGGAACCAGCTCTAGTGCTGCTTCAACTAACAGTTCAGTATCTGCTCGTGGAATTAATGTGCTGGAGTTTACCGCTAAATCCAGCGACCAAAAGCCTTGATGACCAATAAGATAAGCCACTGGTTGCCCTTCTTGGCGTGCTTTTAATAACGCTTCAAAACGCTCTAGCTGCTCTGCTTCTAATTGTTTTTCTGGCCAAGTACGTAAAAAACTGCGCGGCTTATTTAAAACAAAAGCCAGAAGCAACTCAGCATCTAGCTGAGCTGTTTCTGACTGTATTTTTTGTTTTGCCTGCGCTAAAAGTTGGTCTATGCGCGGCTGCATAACTAATCGCCCAACGCTGCAAGCTGATCAGCTTGGAACTCTAATAACAAGGGGCCTAGTACCTGATCCATTGCACCGTTAAGCACTTCATTTAAAGAATACAATGTTAAGTTAATACGGTGATCCGTAATGCGGCCCTGTGGATAGTTGTAGGTGCGAATACGGTCGGAGCGATCACCTGTGCCTACTAGGTTACGGCGTGTTTCACTCATTTCTTGTTGTGCGGCACTGGTTTGCATATCTTCCAAGCGTGCGGCTAACCATGACATAGCACGAGCGCGGTTTTTATGCTGGGAACGCTCTTCCTGACACTCCACAACAATACCTGTTGGTATATGCGTAATACGCACAGCAGAGTCAGTTTTGTTAACGTGCTGACCACCCGCACCTGATGAGCGATAAGTATCTACGCGCAAATCAGCTGGATTAATTTCAATTGCGGCTTGTTCATCAGGCTCTGCAATAACGGCTACAGTACAAGCCGAAGTATGTACTCGCCCCTGTGACTCTGTCTCAGGTACGCGTTGGACACGGTGCGCGCCTGACTCAAACTTCAAGCGGCTAAATACGTTAGTGCCTTCAATTCGGGCAATAATTTCTTTATAACCACCGTGTTCACCTTCATGCTCAGACAGTACTTCTACGCGCCAACCTTGGTTATCCGCAAAGCGTGAATACATACGGAACAAATCACCCGAGAAGATAGCTGCTTCATCGCCACCTGTACCTGCACGAATTTCCAAGTAAACGTTTTTACCATCACGGGGATCTTTTGGCAGCATTAAACGCTGTAGTTCATCTTCTAACTGCTCAATTTGCTCACGTGCTGTTTTTATTTCTTCAGCCGCCATTTCGCGCATTTCTTGATCATCATCTTTGAGCAAAAGTTGCGCGCTTTCTAAATCATCCTGGGCGCCTTTCCATTGACGAAACGTCATAACTACGGGTTCAACTTCAGCATATTCACGTGAACAATCACGAAATTGGTTTTGATCGCTGATGACTTGAGCATCACCCAACATCGCTGTGAGTTCCTCATAGCGATCTTCTAATGTTTCTAATTTAGTAACCAGTGATGCTTTCATTAATGTGTTTCACTTACGTTAAGACCTAGTACTTCCTGCGCAACCATTAAATCAGCATAACGGCCATCGGCAGACAATCGTTTTAATTGCACACTGGGCGCATGCAATAGTTTATTGGTTAAACCTCGCGCCAATTGCGCCAGTACATCTTCTGCAGCTACGCCATTACCTAATGAGCGCAGTGCCTTTTGTAATTCATCATCACGCAAGACTTCAGCTTGTTGGCGATACGCACGCAAAACATCAACAGCATCCAACTCTCGTAAGCGCTGCATAAAATCTTGTGTACCTTGCTGCACTAAGCTTTCAGCAGCGTTAGCAGCGGCTTGGCGGCTTTTTAGATTTTCTGCAACGACTTCATGTAAATCATCTACGGTATACAAATACACATCGTCAAGCTCGCCAACTTCGGCTTCTATATCACGAGGAACAGCGATATCAACCATAAAAATAGGCTTATGCCGACGGAGTTTTAGAGCCCGCTCGACTGCACCTTTACCTAAAATAGGCAGCTGGCTTGCCGTTGAGCTAATCACAATATCGCTATGCGGTAAAATATCAGGAATATCCGCAAGCAATACTGCTTGCCCAGCAAACTCCTGGGCCACATTAGCAGCGCGTTCCAACGTTCGGTTAGCCACTACAATTTTTTCTACACCTTGTTCATGCAAGTGTTTTGCCACCAAGGTGATGGTTTCACCAGCACCTATTAATAACGCCTGACTTTTGCCCAAGTTACTAAAAATCTGCTTTGCCAAACTCACAGCAGCAAAGGCAACAGAAACAGGGTTTTCACCAATTGCAGTATCTGTGCGCACTGTTTTAGCTGTGCTAAAAGTTGCTTGGAAGAGGCGTCCAAGTAATGGACCTAAGGTGCCTGCTTCACGGGCTACGGCATAGGAAGACTTCATTTGTCCCAAAATTTGCGGCTCGCCCAAGACTAAAGAGTCAAGCCCACAGGCAACACGCATCATGTGCTTTACTGCATCGGCATTTTCATGACTGTAATAGCACGCTTGTAAATCCTCTAGCGATACTGAATGATAGTTAGCCAGCCACGCCAAAACCTCCTGAGGCTGGAGTTTCTCCATCTCAAGATACAATTCACTACGGTTACACGTAGAAAGAATAGCGGCTTCTCGGCTGCCCACTTCGCTGCACAGTTGTTGCAGAGCAGCAACAAGCTGGTCTGGACTAAAGGCTACGCGCTCACGGACATCTACCGAAGCTGTTTTATGATTTATACCAAGGGCAATAAAGGCCATGCACTGTCGCTGAAAGTTTGTAAAGCAGGTAATTGTCCTACTTCCTCTCCTTCAGAACAACCTCCTAACGAAAACAACGCTGCAAGACTAGAAAAGTTAATGATAAAAAGCAAAGATAGTGCATTCTTAGGCAAGCCATCTAGAACTTAACAAAACTTTTCACTTTTCTTTTGAACAAGTACCCAATCACTATAGTCTAACTGAATATTTTACGCGCAAAAAGTAAGTCATGCACAATCTATCACTGTAATCTACATGCAGCTTTGTTAGCTTTATGCCATGATTCGCACTCTTACTGAATAGCCCTTGAAGCCTATTTATGAAAAAAAAATTACTTGTTCTAGCCTTGCTCTCTGTCCTAACTGGCTGTTCAAGCTGGATACAGCCTAAACAACCTAGCATTGAGCCTGTTATCGCGCCTGTGACTCAAACCCCAGCGCCAAACAGTGCATCAGATTTAGATACAGAAACCTTGTATTCATTGCTGACGGCCGAAATTGCAGGCTTACGTAGCCAATTTCATGTGGCTTTAGATAATTACACTAGTGAAGCCAGCAAGACGCAAAATGCTCAGATCGCTGAACGCGCTTTTAATATTGCAGACAGTTTAGGCGAAGAACAAAATGCATTAGATAACGCGTTACTCTGGGCTCAACTTGCCCCTAATGATGTTAAAGCGCAGCGTGCAGCAGCTATTTATCTCGCGCGCACTGGGCGACTTGATGATGCTATGGAGCGCATGGAGTTTGTCTTACGCAATGAAGGGGAAACCAATTTTGATTTCCTTGCATTATCTGCGGCTCAAACCAGTTCTAAAACACGCCAATACTTACTGAAAAACTTTGATGCTTTATTGCTTCGCCATCCGCAAAACTTACAAATTATCTTTGGCAAGGCATTATTACTTGAACAAGAAGGTGATAACAAAACGGCTTACTCTATATTACGCCGTCACCCACAAAGTACGACCACAAATGCTACCGCGCTAATGCTGGCTCGTTTACTACATAAACTAGAACGCACAGAAGAAAGCCTGCCTATCTTGCGTAAAGCGGTTGAAGCCAACCCAGAGGATAATCAGCTACGCATGTTTTATGCCCGTGTGCTAATTGAGTTAAACCAGTTAGAAAGCGCACGAACTCAGTTTTTGGAAATGCTCTTACGCAACCCCGAAGATGACGACCTGCGCCTCTCATTAGCGTTGATTAACATGGATATGGAAGCTTGGGTAGAAGCCAAAACCTATCTTGAAGACTTAATTAACCGTGAATCCTTGACAGATAGCGCCCACTATTACCTAGGACGCACCCATGAAGAACTGCAAGATCTTGAACAAGCGCTCATTAGTTATGACTTAGTACGTGATGGTGCTAATTATTTGCCAGCGCAATATCGCTATGCTGAAATTCTTTTGCAACAAAAACAGTTTGACCAAGTAAGCCGCCACTTTGCTCGCGAACGCCGTAGCCATCCTAATGATGCTGTAGATTTATACTTGATTGAAATTGAAGGTCTCAATCGTCAAGGCGAAACAGAGCGTGCTTGGCAGCTTGCTAACCAAGGTATCGATGAAACCTTAGATCAAAAACTGTACTACACCCGAGCCATGCTGGCCGATGCTCGTAAAGACTTAAAGCAGTTAGAGGCTGATTTGCGCCATATTCTTGAAAAAGAACCTGAAAACAGCATGGCACTCAATGCTTTAGGCTACAGTTTACTGGATATAGAAGGTCGCCTTGAAGAAGCGGGACAACTTATTATCAAGGCACATGAGCTAGATCCAGAAGATGCGGCCACCCTCGATAGCCTAGGCTGGTACTACTATAAAACCAATCAGTTAAACAAAGCCGAAGAGTATTTACGCCAAGCCTTTACGGCCTATCCAGATGCTGAAGTTGCTGCACACCTAGGTGAAGCACTTTGGGCTCTCAATAAAAAACGTGAAGCTAAACGTATTTGGGCTCAAGCGCTGAAAACTCAACCTGACAACAAACTACTGCAAGATACCATGCAACGCTTACTTGAAACGAAGGAAAGCAAATAATGCCTAGCATTCGCCTTATTACCTTGTGTGGCATGATTGCCCTACTAACAGGTTGTAGCCTGTTTTCTCCTCGCTCACAAATAAGTGAACAAAGCCAAGCAACACCCGCACAATGGAAGCAGCACGCCGATACGGTAGAACCCATTAACAGTTGGGATATTTTAGGTAAAATTGCGATACGTACACAGCAAGACTCAGGCAGCGCCAATTTGATGTGGAAGCAAAATAAGCAAACCTTTGATATCACCCTGGTTGGCCCACTCGGCCAAGGGGCGACACGCCTGAGTGGCAGCCCAGGTTTTGCGCAATTAAATATAGCTAATCGTGGCGAGTTTTATGCACCTAATGCTGAAGCTTTAATGGATGAGCACCTTGGCTGGAATTTGCCTGTAGAACGCTTACTCTGGTGGGTCCGTGGCCTGCCTTCGCCGGCCAGTAAAAATCAAGTTCGCCTAGACAGCGAAGGCCGTCTAGCACAGCTAAGTCAAGATGGCTGGAATATTCACTATCTTTCTTATAAAGAAGAATCCAGTAAAAACCTACCTCAGCGCATCAAGCTACAAGGTAATGGCATTGAGATAACCTTGGTTGTAAAGCAATGGCAAGCACAAGTTCGGTAGTTATAAACAGGCTAGACCCCACTATTGTGAGTTTAGCCGCACCCGCTAAGCTCAACTTAATGCTACACATTACTGGGCAGCGCGCTGACGGTTACCATAACCTACAAACCTTATTTCAATTTTTAGATTATGCTGACACCCTGCATTTTAAATTGCGTAATGATGGCGTTATTCAACTCCATACATTGATGGCGGGTGTAGAGCACGAAAAGAACCTTATCGTTCGTGCAGCCAAGTTGCTGCAACAGCAGACACAAATTACCCTAGGTGCTGATATCTGGATTGATAAAGTACTGCCAATGGGCGGTGGTATCGGTGGTGGAAGCTCTAATGCAGCAACTACACTATTAGCTTTAAATCATTTATGGCATACAGCACAACCTTTAAATAACTTAGCTCAACTTGGCCTCACCTTAGGTGCCGATGTGCCGGTTTTTATCCATGGCCAGGCTTGCTTTGCAGAAGGTGTTGGTGAAATTCTCTATCCTATTGATTTAAAAGAACCTTGGTTTGTTGTTGGAATTCCTCCTGTTAGTATCAGTACAGCTGAAATATTTTCCGATAAAGAGTTGACAAGGAACTCCCCCCTCATTAATATGCGCTCCGTTCCTGAGCAAGGTGGTCGTAATGATTGCCAGCCGGTGGTAGAAAAGCGTTATCCACAAGTGCGTAACGCTTTGAATTTGCTAAACAAATACTGTGAAGCAAAATTAACTGGAACTGGAAGTTGTGTATTTGGGAGCTTCCCAAATCAAGATAAAGCTGCTAAAGTAGCCCACTTGCTTTCAGAGTCACTACCCTGTTTTGTAGCCAAAGGTGCCAATGTTTCATTAGCACACCGACAACTACAAAATCTTTCTGGAGCTAAGGATACCTAGGTATTCTGTAAGACCTTACAGGGGCGTCGCCAAGCGGTAAGGCACCAGGTTTTGATCCTGGCATGCGTTGGTTCGAATCCAGCCGCCCCTGCCATATTCCTGAAGCCTTCGTGGTTTACCACGGAGGTTTTTTTCGTCAGGCCCACTACCAGTAAATAGGTACTGCGCGTGTCCAAGATGATGATATTCACGGGGAACGCAAACCCCAACCTAGCCCGCCGCGTTGCGCGCCAACTACATATCCCATTGGGAGATGCTTCTGTAGGTCGCTTTTCTGACGGCGAAGTCAGCGTAGAAATTAACGAAAATGTCCGTGGTAAGGATGTCTTTCTTATTCAGCCTACCTGTGCCCCAACTAACGATAACTTGATGGAGTTGATCGTCATGATTGATGCGCTACGTCGCTCATCAGCATCACGTATCACTGCAGTTGTGCCGTACTTCGGCTATGCTCGTCAAGATCGTCGCCCTCGCTCTGCGCGTGTTGCTATTAGCGCTAAAGTAGTGGCTGATATGTTGTCTGGCGTAGGTGTTGACCGTGTTCTCACTGTTGACCTACACGCTGACCAAATTCAAGGTTTCTTCGATATTCCAGTGGACAACATTTACGGTTCTCCAGTACTGGTTGACGATATCCAAAATCAACGTTACGACAATATGCTCGTGGTATCTCCTGATATCGGTGGTGTTGTACGTGCTCGTGCTGTGGCTAAATCTTTAGGCACTGATCTTGCGATTATCGACAAACGTCGTCCTAAACCAAATCAATCTGAAATCATGCATATTATTGGTGATGTACAAGACCGTACATGTATCCTAGTTGATGATATGTGTGACACAGCAGGTACTTTATGCAATGCGGCTAAAGCGTTAAAAGACCGTGGCGCGAAAAAAGTATTGGCCTACTGTACTCACCCTATTTTTTCTGGTCGTGCCATCGAGAATATCGAGAACTCTGTACTAGATGAAATGGTAGTAACCAACACCATTCCTCTTTCAGCAGCAGCCCAAGCCTGTGCGAAAATTCGCCAACTTGATATTGCTCCTGTCGTTGCTGAAGCGGTTCGCCGTATTAGTAATGAGGAATCAATCAGCGCTATGTTTCGTTCATAACGCTGAATTTAATCGCCCTAATTACTAGGGTCTATAAACAACAACTTAGCCAACTGGTCGCAAGTGACTAAGCGCTGTTGTTAATTTGGAGAGTAAAATGAGCGAATTTACGCTAAACGCAACACTGCGTACAGATTTAGGGAAAGGTGCGAGCCGCCGCCTACGTCGCAACGCAAACCTAGTTCCTGCTGTTATCTATGGCGCTAACAAAGAAGCAGTATCTGTTAGCCTAGAACAACGCGAAGTAGCACGTTTATTATTAAACGACGCTGCATACAGCAGCATCTTAGCTTTAAATATTGATGGTAAGACTGAAAGCGTTTTGATCAAAGATCTACAACGTCATCCGTCTAAAGGTTTTGTAATGCACGCCGACTTCATTCGCGTCGTTGCAGGTCAAAAACTTACTACTATCGTTCCTGTGCACTACTTGAACGAAGAAACTTGTGCAGGTGTTAAAGCAGGCGGTGAACTATTCCGCGTAACTCCAGAAGTTGAAGTTTCTTGCTTACCTAAAGATCTACCAGAAGCCATCAACCTAGATCTAACTAACGTAGAACTAGGTCAAGTGGTTCACTTGGCTGATCTAGTTGCACCTAAAGGCGTTGAGTTCGTAGCCTTAGCTCACGAACAAAACCCTGTCATCGCTAACATCGAAGCACCTCGTGCTCAAGAAGAAGATGCAAGCGAAGAAGCCGCTGAAGGTGAAGCAGAAGAGAAATAATTTTCTCTTGCTTAACTACTGAAAAGGAGCCTCTGCGTGACTGCCGTGAAATTGATCGTTGGACTTGGTAACCCTGGACCTGAATACGACCAAACTCGGCATAACGCAGGGGCTCTTTTTGTTGAGGAAGTCGCTCGCCATTATAACGCACCACTTTCTCTTGAAAAAAAATATAACGGTTTGACTGGCAAGTTTAATTATAAAGGTCAAGATATCCGTTTACTGATTCCTACAACTTACATGAATCGTAGCGGACAGGCTGTTGCGCCGCTCGCTAATTTCTTTCGCATAACGCCAGAAGAAATTCTTGTTGCTCATGATGAGTTAGATATGCCACCTGGTGTAGCCAAGCTAAAAAAAGGCGGCGGACACGGCGGGCATAACGGCTTGAAAGATATTATCTCTTCTCTTGCTAACCAAAATACGTTCTTACGTTTGCGCCTTGGCATTGGCCACCCAGGTCATAGCAGTATGGTCAGCAACTATGTACTAGGTCGCGCACCACGTGAAGAACAGGAACAACTATCTACCAGTATTGATTTTGCCTTAAAGGTTTTGCCTGATATCTTTGACGGTAATTTAAATCAGGCCATGCAGCAACTGCATAGCCAAAAGGCTTAATATTTTTCCTTGAGGAATTCAGCATGGGATTTAACTGCGGCATCGTAGGTTTACCTAACGTTGGCAAATCCACCCTGTTTAATGCATTAACCAAATCTGGTATTGCAGCAGAAAACTTCCCTTTCTGCACTATTGAACCCAACAGTGGCATTGTACCTATGCCTGATGCACGTCTAAATGCATTAGCAGAGATTGTAAAGCCCGAACGAGTACTGCCTACTACCATGGAGTTCGTCGATATCGCCGGCTTAGTGGCAGGTGCTTCGCGAGGGGAAGGCCTAGGTAATAAATTCCTTGCCAACATTCGTGAAACAGATGCTATTGCTCATGTTGTGCGTTGCTTTGAAGACGATAATGTCATTCACGTTTCAAACAGTGTTGATCCTAAACGCGATATCGAAATTATTGATTTAGAGCTTATCTTTGCCGACCTTGATAGCGTTGAAAAGCAGTTACAAAAAGTGGCACGTAACGCCAAAGGTGGTGACAAAGAAGCCATCGCACAAAAAGCCATACTAGAACAACTGCAAGCGCATTTTACAGCTGGTAAACCCGCGCGCAGTCTAGTTAAAGATATGGATACAGAGCAAAAACGTATTGTTCGCGGCTTTCATTTACTAACCAGCAAACCTGTTATGTATATTGCCAACGTAGCCGAAGATGGTTTTGAGAACAACCCACACTTAGCTGTAGTGCAAGCTATCGCTCAAGAAGAAGGCGCGGTGGTAGTTCCTGTTTGCAATAAGATCGAAGCCGAAATTGCAGAACTTGATGACGGCGAAGAAAAAGATATGTTCTTAGAATCACTTGGCTTAGAAGAACCTGGCTTAAATCGCGTTATTCGTGCAGGCTATGAGCTATTAGATCTACAAACCTACTTCACTGCTGGCGTTAAAGAAGTGCGCGCTTGGACGGTAAAAATTGGCGCTACAGCCCCTCAAGCAGCCGCTGTCATTCACACTGACTTTGAAAAAGGCTTTATTCGCGCAGAAGTTATTAGCTATGACGACTTTATTGCCAACAACGGTGAAGCTGGTGCTAAAGAAGCGGGTAAGTGGCGCCTAGAAGGCAAAGAATATATTGTTAAAGACGGTGATGTGATGCACTTTCGCTTTAACGTCTAAACGCCGAATTAATAAAAAAGCACGCTTTGAACTGAACCCGAAAAGTGGACATACTTTTCGGGTTTTTTATTTTGTACCAATCTAACAACTATTGAACGCAAGAGTACTGGGATAGACTATGCCATCTATATTGATTGTGGTGCCGGCCCCAGTGAACTGGTGTGAGCTTTAACCTTTGCAATGAAAAATGCACAAACGCTCAACCATTGATAAAGCAGCGATGACCTTGAAAGCATCGGGTTAAGTGTAAGCACCGAGTTAAGATTTTTAAAATTTTATTGTATAGGAAAAATACAAGTTTAACTTAAAATAAACTACAGGCGCTTTTTAAGCGCTATGAAAAGCATTTAGCTGCTTGTAATCGAGCACTCACTCAGCTTAAGCAGGCTGTCTATGGCAAAGGTACAAGTAAATGAGCTTAAATAACAGGCTGCTTTTGCATATCAATAGCTAGCTACTTTACTTTTAATTTAGCACGCTCAATACTTTTAACCTTTAAAATCCGCCACTGCCAAGTAGTGTAAAGGAGCTATCAATGATTGTGCGCATTCCTTGTTCTAACCCTAATTGCAATCATTTGATTCTTCCTGAAACGGCTGCAGCTACAGGTGGACAATGCCGGCCCTGTGTTAATGCCGAGCAACGTAAAGCTTATTTAGCAGAGATAGAGCGCAATCGCAAAGAAGTCAATTTATATGATCCACATGATAGTGCTTTAAATTGGCTAAAACTTAGCCTCACACCCAGAAAGCATGACCCTTTAATTAGCTATACAGCCTGCCCTAAAACACGCCAACAACTATTAGCTCGACTGAACCCAAATGAATTAGACGAGTTACGAGATACGGCTATTGCTAACTTAATTGAAAATCCACATTTCGCTGAGAATATTTTGCGTTATTTATCGAGTTTCACCCAACTCAACTTGCTACCTGTTTTGCCTTACTTGCTAAACAACCATGATTACTCTTTCGAGCAGCTTTTTCGCTATGCAGACAACGCTATTACAGAAAAATTAATTGAGCGTGTTGAGCAAGCAGATGAGTATCAAAACCTTTGCTTGATCGCCCTAGCCTGGGTCAATACGCCCCAAGCTCATCAGGCTTTTTTAAAATGGCAAACTCAGCCACCCGCTTGGCTAAAACAACCTAGCCTTCCTCTTAACCAGTATACAGCCTATGCTCATTGGCAACTGGATACACTAGGTAACTACCAGCCTTTAACTTTTGAGCCCTGCTATGCGATACGTGTACGTAGTACGGTAGAGCAGACAGCAATAGGCTATTTAGATAAAACGCTCGAAGCTTGTCCTTGTTGCACAATGCCATTAGAAACACTAGCGAGAATCAATCCCAGTCAATTAGGCTGGGTAACTGCTGCGCAGTGGGAGTTTCTTGTTTGCCAATACTGTACACCTTTTCAGGAAGTTACTTTTTTTGAACTAGATGCTCAAGGCTGTGGTCATTGGTCGTCGTATAACGCTACTACTCATCACAGCAACACAGCAGATCCTGAATCCGCTTGGGAAGCCTTTGATTTAGTTATTGCAGAACAACGCCCAGCAATTGAACGTAGTGATCAGTTTTTACCTGAGGATTACAGCCAAGTAGGAGGTTTTCCTCACTGGGTGCAAGATTGCTATTACCCAAACTGCCCCCAATGCACACAAACTATGCAATTTACAGCTCAACTAGCCACTGATGAATTTAGCTCAGGCGTTGAAGGAACTTTTTATACCTATATTTGCGTAAACTGCTCTATCACAGCAAGCCATTACCAGCAGACATAATAATTAGTTAAAAGCTATATAACATTCAAAAAACCATCCATCCCCTTACATGCACTAATATTAATACTACCCTCTTAAAAGATGCTTAAACCATTTAAAAAATAAAGTTTAATTTTTATTCATAACGCCACAAACAAAGGGAGTACCTACAGGTAGGTGTTTAATTTTTACAGTGACCTCCCATCTATTCTGCATACTTTTAGGGGAACTATTTTTAAAACTCCCCATATCCATAATAACTGGCTTATAATTATAACAGAAAGTTGAGTCCATATCTTTATAGCCAAGAGTTGATATTTTCAATTTCATATCAAAATAAAAATTTAAAAACTGTTCGTCCGGCCTAACCGCTATAGGAGAAATAAATACCGACTTTTCATAATCAGGCATTCTAACTGAAATACGCCTTTCTTGTCTAAATATTTTATTATAATTATGTATATATGTAACACTACCTACATATTTTAAGTTAACTGATTGATCAAGGCTTCGTATTACTATAATACTATTTGGATATAAACTAATAGCCGACTCATAACTCAACTCAATACTGTCTCCTTCAAGAAAATCATTCAAACTTTTTTCAGCATCACTCATAGCATAAAAAAGCCCTAAACAACCATTAAGTGATGCTAATAAAAAAATAGGATAACCAACTTAAAACTATTAAAAAAAATCCTCATTTAAGCACATTCTCTTATATGATCTTTAGCAATCTATTTTCTTGGCATCTTTGCTATTTTTTCTTTATTTTTCTCTTCATTTAATTGAAGCTGAGTGGTATATTTTGCAATATCAGCATTTTGTTGACTTTTGTTTTGATAGTTATAATTCAACTCTTCTTTATTTTTAGTTCTTGCAAGATAATCATTCTTTCGATCACCACGCTCAAATTCACTATTTATATTCTCTAGATCATAAGTTTTCTTATCGAGTTCATAAAGGGTATTTATCGCATCTGATAAGTTTCGATTTAAAGAATACCACTCTACCCCTAAACTATGTGCTATCTTCAAATTTTTGCGAATAGTTTCGGATACTGAGCTACAATTAGACATATTATAATGTTCACCCTGTTTGCCGATACGATAAGCTTCTTCGTACTCACAATATTTACTCCTTCCTTTTGTATACCCTGCATTCCAACGCGCTTGGTCTATAAATATATTATATGGGTCGCATATAAATTTATAGTGTAAAAACCCTCCTTCAGGAGATTCATTTTTTAGTGAACTACGCTCACCAAAAAACTCAGGATTACTGGCGATATTTTGACAAGATGTAATTTCATATGATTTTTTTTGTTCAATAGATGATTTATTAAGCATCCTCCCTAAAACCAGATTAGGAGACTCGCATCCTAGTAATGATGAAAAAAAACCAATTATAACAATCCTTATTATTACGTTCATTTTTATCACCCTTACCTTTCATTAGGAAATAAATAGCCTAAGCATGTTAGCCGCTAACTACCAATCTTAAAAAATATATTTTAAAATAATTTAAAAAAATATTTTTTAGCGTTAAAATTCTGCTCTTAGGCTTAGCAATGCATTTTTATCATTTATTAGTTTGTACGAATTGACTAGAGTATCCTGACCTAACGTCCATTTTAAAAAGACCGTTTTCAATCCTATGCTTATCTCAAAACAAACCGCTAAGGCACTTTTTATCGCTAGTTTACTAGTAATTAGCATTTGGTTGTTTTATGGCATCCATAAGCTATTCCTAAGCGGGCAGTGTATAGGTGTTCTACCCTTATCAGTACAAGGTTTACCTGGCATTTTGTTGTCACCTTTACAGCATGGCGATTTAAGCCATCTTATTAGTAACACAACACCCCTATTTTTTTCTTGTTTTTTGCTCTTTCAGTTCCACTCACGTTTAGCAAGCTATGTATTAGTGCTTGGCTGGTGGTTATCTGGCACCTTACTCTGGACCATTGGCGGCATTGGCATAGCTCAGCCTTATATTACAGCTTGCCATATTGGTGCTAGCACTATTATTTATTTACTCTTATCTTATTTGTTTTTTAGTGGTTTATTTCGACGAGAACCCGTTAGCATTCTACTATCGATACTGGTTTTATCTTTGTATGGTGGGCTAGCCTACTTTATACTGCCCATGCACTTTTTTAATGACAACGTGCCCAGCAATCTTTCATGGCAAGGACATTTAGCGGGCGCTCTTATTGGCTTACTGCTTGCTTACCTATTTCGTTCCTTTGCCAGAGTTACCACCTTATCTAATACCTAATGAAACACTATTATTTACTTTCTATCCTTTTTTTAGTGATAGGTTTAGCCTACTTATTCTATGAAAGCCAAAGTTTAGGCTCGTTTATTGGTTTTCTTACTCGCATTGTTACTATATTTTAGTTTGTGAGCGCCAACATAGCAGGCGCTCAGCATAAAACTAACCTCGCCCAAGCTCATCAGCCACTAAAATAGCTGCGGCTACTTCATCTTCAATAACAGCAAAAGGCATATTATGGATTGTCTCACCTTCAACGCAGGTAGCTTTAGCAACTTGCATTGCCTTCTCAAAGATATCATCACTATCCACCCCTAAGTCAGCTAAACAAGTTGGTAAACCAATTTGCTGACAATAGCCAATCACAGTATCAATTTCATGGGCATCGGCATTTTCTAAGATTAGCTGACAAAGCACGCCAAAGGCTACTTTTTCGCCATGCAACATTTCATGGGTTTCAGGCAATACAGTTAAGCCATTATGAATCGAATGCGCAGCCGCTAAACCACCACTTTCAAACCCTATGCCACTTAGATAGGTATTAGCTTCAACTATATTCATCAAAGCTCTTGAAGAAAGCCCTTGTTCTGCGGCTATGACCGCTTTTAATCCATCTTCAAGCAAAGTGTGATAACAGAGCTCGGCTAATGCCATAGCCGTCAATGACTGTTGCCCTCCTGCAATAGTCGCTTTATTACTTCTAAAATTTGCCCTCGCTTCAAAGTAGGTTGCCAGCGCATCACCAATACCCGCCACTAACAAGCGCACAGGCGCTTTAGCTACTATATCTGTGTCTACCAACACTAAATTGGGATTTTGTTTCAAGAACAAATACTCTGAGAATTGTCCTTCCTCAGTATAGAGCACAGACAATGCGCTACATGGAGCGTCTGAAGAGGCTGCCGTTGGCATAATTACCACGGGTAAGTCTGCATAAAACGCAACGGCTTTAGCCGTATCTAAGGTTTTACCGCCACCAATACCTACTATGACTTTTAAGTTAGATTGCTTGACGAGTGCCAGTTGTCGCTCCACTTCTGCACGGCTGCACTCCCCCTGAAATGGGCTAAAATGCGCTTTATAGGCTTGTGCTTGAAAGCTATGTTGAAAGGAAGCGCCATACTGCTCAAAAATAAAAGGATCAATTAAAACATAGGCGCCTTCAGCGGCTAACACCTGGCAGTGCATAGGCAAATTTGTCAGTTCGCCAGCACCCTGCACGTACTTAGCAGGAGATTGAATAGCAATAGTCATAGAAGGATTCCTTTTTTAGCGGATAACGACAAGATTCATAGTACAAATATAAAGAGAAAGAAAAGTGACCCGCACCAATAAAATAGCTTTCGATTTGTCAGAAAATCAGTCACTGGCTATTCATAATAAGACTAAAAATTCATAATAAATATATAATGACTACATAGTCTTTTATATGATCAACAATGTTTTTTTATCCAAAAGGTAGCTAATGAAGTACAATCAGCCACTTTTCATAAATAATGGGTGTAATTATGTCTACTGCTAACACTGTGACCGAGGTTACAAGCACAGCCGCAGAAGCTATAAGCTCAACAGTAGCAACCGCAGCCGAAGTAACTCAAGCTGTGGCAGAAAATGCCATCACACTAAACGGTTACTACACACTTATCCTTGCTACTATTGTCTTGCTATTCGGTCGTTTTTTAGTAAAGAAAATCCGCGTTTTAGCTACCTTCAACATTCCTGAACCTGTTGCTGGTGGCTTAGTAGCAGCTACCTTTATCTTAATTTTTCACCAGTTCAATGAAGTTGTAATCAACATTGATACTGATATGCAAACAGCATTCATGCTGATGTTCTTTGCGTCTATTGGTTTAAGTGCTGATTTTTCACGCCTAAAATCAGGTGGCAAACCATTAGTCATATTTACCATACTGGTAGCAGGATTTATTGTTCTGCAAAACTTTGTAGGCTTAACGCTTTCTTCTGTATTAACCCCAGACCAACCATTAGTAGGTATTATCGCTGGTTCTATTACCTTAGTGGGTGGACATGGTACAGCTTTAGGATGGGGCGATACCTTACAAACCAATTTTGGTATTGAGGGCGCTAAAGCCATTGGTATTGCTTGCGCCACCTTTGGTTTAGTCGCAGGTGGATTAATTGGTGGCCCTGTTGCTCGCCGTTTAATCAAAAAAGTACAAACGCCTGATCCGCTTGCCAATAATCTAGACGACAACTCGCCTTCTGTTATTTTCGAGCGCCCTCATCGCACTCGTTTAATTACAGCAGACGCGGCCATTGAAACCTTAGCCTTATTTGCGCTTTGCTTAGCCATGGCAAATGGTCTTGACAGCATGATGGCTTACGTTAAGGCTACCTACTACCCGAAATCAACCTTCGTTATTCCAACCTTCGTTTGGGCATTGGCGTCAGGTGTAGTAGTACGTAACGTATTGTCGAGCATCTTTAGCGTGACTATTTTTGACCGCTGCGTGGATGTTTTCGGTAACGTTTGCTTATCACTGTTTTTAGCCATGGCATTAGTTGGCCTAAAACTATGGGATATTCAAGGCTTGGGCGTTCCTTTAATTATTATCTTAAGCGTGCAGACGCTGGTTATGATTCTGTTTGCCTACCATATTACCTTCCGCGTAATGGGCGCTAACTATGACGCGGCTGTTCTTGCAGCTGGCCATTGTGGTTTCGGTATGGGCGCTACACCAACTGCAGTGGCTAACATGCAGGCGGTTACTCAGCGCTTTGGTCCATCACATAAAGCCTTCTTGATTGTGCCGTTAGTTGGAGCATTCTTCGTTGACTTACTCAACGCAGCCATCTTGACAGGTATTACGTCTTTACCGTTCTGGAAATAATACACCAGATCTAACAGACTCCGAAAAGTATGCGCAACTTTTCGGGGTCAATTCATACTGTTGGCTTTGAGGGTTATTTGTGTTTAGGCAAATTACTTTTTAAACTACCAACATCATATCCCATCATAAATAGACTTGCCTCAAACGCATGTAATCTAGATTTTTGATCAGCAAATAAATTAGATGCTTTATCTAAAACAGCCTGCATAATCCAACCTAATTTAATAGAAGCAGATACCCACTGCTGCGTATTCTTTCTATCCATTCTAGTATGAGATCCAACTATCAGGTTTTCAGTTAATCCTTTTACGGTACGTATTGATCTTTGATCAAGCACAGGAAAAACTAACTCACTTGGAACACACTTCCAGCTCAATTGTTTTTGTTGTCTGTATAACTCAACTAAACACGCTATAGCGGCAGCTACCCTAGAATCATATATAGGCAATCCGTCCTTTGCTTGCAATGAATACACTTTAGTTAACATTGAGTTCATCATTTCTACAGTAACAAGCTTGGTTAAATCCGTTGTTTCTAATGCAATACATTTTTGCACGCTTAATAGATAATCAACGAGTAATCCTTTTTTGTGTCAATTGCTACTTTAAGTTTATTACCTAATTGTTCTAGGCTAGCTTGTGTAGTTAGCCAATCGCTAGATTTAACTTGCTCTCCATTAAGCGCCCAGCTTGATACCCATTTATAGTTTTCAAGTAGTTGTTCTAAACCTACTAAAACCTTGGTTAAGCCCGAAGGAACAAATTTAGAGCTTTTAATGCAAAGTGATATTTCTAGTTTGTCATGATTTTCAGCTAGCCAATCTACAAATTTAGCAACCTCTGGGTTAGCTAAGTATTGTGTTTTGTTCATAAATATCCTCCATGTAATTTCTAAAAATCATCACTACTTGCTTCTAGCTTATTACTCAAATTAAATCAAATACCACAAAAATTAGAGTGTAATTCGGAGCAAAATACTTACTCTTAAAAATATTTTATACAATTAAGCCGTTACATTAATGATCTATATAGCCAACAGTTAAGAACTATTAAATAGTGCAAAGTGAGGCGTTCTATATGGAAAAGCAAGTATCTAAGCAGATTTTATCAAGGACTATTTTAGTGGAGAAATAAAAACCGCATGGTTTTCCAACACATGCGGTTTTAAAATACATAAAAAATATTAACGATTCTTCCAATTCGCTTTACGTTTTTCTAAAAACGCATTAACACCTTCAGTGGTATCTTCAGCGTCAAATAGATCGACAAATAATTCGCGCTCAGAAGGTAGCCAATGATCTGGTGCTTGAGTGCGTGCACCTTGAATCAATGGCTTGATTTTGCGTACCGCTACTGGGCTTTGGTTGGCAACTTTCTCAGCGAGTACTAAAGCAGTGCGTAAGGCTTCGCCTTTACTTACGACTTCTTCCACTAAACCAATTTTTTCAGCCGTTTTAGCAGTTATGCGCTCGCCGCATAGCATCATGCGTTTTGCCCAACCTTCGCCCACCAACCAAGGTAATTTTTGCGTACCACCAGCGCAAGGCAATAAGCCCACAGTAGCTTCTGGCAAGGCCATTTGTGCTTGTTCCTCGGCAATACGAATATCGCAAGCTAATGCACATTCTAAACCGCCACCCATGGCATAACCGTTAATGGCCGCAATACTAACACCGCGATAATTTGCCAACGATTCAAACGCCTCGCCAAAGCGACGCGCCATTTCACGTGCTTTTGCTTTATCGCCACCTGCAAATAATTTAAGGTCAGCGCCAGCACTAAAGAACTTTTCGCCTTGTCCTGTTACTACCAGCGCGTAAATATCATCATCTTGATTGAGATGCTCTACAATTTGCTTAATGCCCATCAGCATTTCAGCATCCCACGTATTGGCCGCTGGGTTGTTTAGTGTTAGCAAGGCTGTATGCCCATGTTTGGCTAGCACTAACTTATCCGTTACATGTGTTAGTTGTTGTGGATTGTACTTCTCTAATTCTTGGCTCATAAGATTACCCTTAATCTACAAAGATAGGCGTGCTAAACGCCTTCAATTAATCCATGCACTCAAGTGCAATCGCTGTTGCTTCACCGCCACCAATACAGATAGCTGCAACACCAATTTTCTGCTGACGCTTACGCAAGGCGTGAATCAGGGTGACTAAAATACGCGCTCCTGACGCACCAATAGGATGCCCTAGTGCGCAAGCACCACCATTAACGTTTACTTTATCAGTTGATAAACCAAGCTGCTGAGCCGTCGCCATAGTTACTACTGCGAAAGCTTCGTTAATCTCAAAGAGATCTACCTTATCCAACGACCAATGCAATTTATGCATTAGATTATTAATTGCACCAATAGGCGCTGTAGGAAACAAGTGCGGAGCATTCGCAAAAGAAGCATGGCCATGAATACGAGCTAAGGGTTTTAACCCACGTTTTTGTGCTTCACTTTCACGCATCAGCAGCAAAGCCGCCGCCCCATCCGAAATAGAACTAGAGTTGGCGGCTGTTACTGTTCCATCTTTACGAAAAGCTGGTTTTAGTGTTGGAATTTTCTCTAAATTGGCTTTAGGTGGCTGCTCATCTGTACTGATTTCAATACTACCCTTACGACTTGTTACGCTAACAGGCACGATTTCAGCTGCAAAGGCTTTGGATGTAATCGCTTGATTTGCTCGAGTAAGCGATTGCTTAGCAAAGTCATCTTGCTGTTCACGGGTAAACGAAAACTCACTAGCACAATCTTCTGCAAAAGTGCCCATAAGCCGACCTTTATCATAGGCATCTTCTAAGCCATCAAGGAACATATGATCAGTCACTTTGCCATGCCCCATACGATAGCCAGCGCGAGCTTTATCTAGTAAATAAGGTGCATTGGACATACTTTCCATGCCGCCAGCTACTACTATTTTGGCACTGTCAGCCAAAATCATATCGTGCGCACTCATTACAGTTTGCATACCTGAACCACACATTTTATTGAGTGTAGTACAAGGTACCGACGCTGGTAGCCCCGCCCCTAATGCTGCTTGGCGAGCTGGAGCCTGTCCCAAACCAGCAGAGAGCACACAACCAAAGAGTACTTGGTCAATATCTTGCCCTTTTAACTGAGCGCGCTCAACCGCAGCTTTAATGGCAGCTGCGCCTAACTCTGGCGAAGTTAGACTGCTAAGCTCCCCTTGAAAACCGCCCATAGGAGTACGTACAGCAGAGACAATTACTATAGGATCTTTTTGCATAATCACTCCTACTTTACCGCCATACGTAAAGCACCGTCTAAACGAATAACCTCACCGTTTAGCATGGTATTTTCAATTATATGGCAGGCTAATTCGGCATATTCGCTTGGGCGGCCTAACCGCGGAGGAAAAGGCACATCGGCACATAATGAAGCACGTACTTCATCTGTCATACCAGCCATCATTGGCGTTTCAAATACCCCTGGGGCAATGGTCATAACACGAATGCCACTGCGTGCTAACTCGCGCGCCGCAGGCAAAGTAAGGCTAACTACAGCGCCTTTCGAGGAAGCATATGCAGCTTGGCCAAGCTGGCCATCATAAGCGGCGACTGACGCGGTATTAATAACAATACCGCGCTCACCATCGGCATTAGCGGTTTGCTGTGCCATTTGCTCAGCTGCTAAGCGCAACATATTAAAGGTGCCAACCACATTTACTTGTAGCACTTTAGTAAAAAGCGATAAGTCATGCGCTCCATTACGCCCCAAAATGCGAGAGGCACCTACAATACCAGCACAGTTTACTAAGCCATTAAGCTTACCAAAGTGCGCCACTGCTTTTGCAATGGCGGCTTTGGCTTGCTCTTCATCACAGATATCTGCACAAAGCGCTAAGGCGTGTTGACCGAGCTGCTTAGCTTGTTCTTCTACTGCTTGTTGATTCATATCGAGCAGTGCCACTTTCGCACCATGCTCAATTAGCCGTTGCGCGGTAGCTGCGCCTAATCCAGACGCGGCCCCCGTTACTAAAAATACGTTTTGTGCAATCTGCATTTGGTTTTCCTTTAATTAAGCATGTACCGCTTGTTCTTTCTTTTCTTCGTTAAGCTTGTTGATCTCTTGTAAGCGCAACATAAAACGCTGCACTTTGCCGCTTGGCGTTTTGGGTAATTCTTTAACAAACTCAATTTCACGTGGATACGCATGGGCAGCTAGACGATTGCGTACATGCTTACGCAACACTTCTGCTAACTCAGGGCTAGGATTAAAGTCATTATGTAAAATCACAAAAGCCTTGATGATTTCGGTTCGCTCGGGGTCAGGCTTCCCGACTACAGCCGCCTCAATAACCGATGGATGCTCAATCAAAGCGCTTTCTACATCAAACGGACCGACACGATAACCTGAAGTGGTAATCACATCATCTGAACGTCCCACAAAGCTGATACTGCCATCTTCATTAAGCTCTGCCGTGTCGCCCGTAAAGTAATACTTACCTTTAAAGGCTTTGGTTTCGGTATCTTTATAACCATTGAACCAGAACATAGGTGAGTGATCACGATCTACAGCCAACATGCCAGGCTGCCCTGCTGGTAATTCTTTGAGCGTTTCTTCATCCACTACCACAATACGATGCCCAGGTGATGAATAACCTGCTGCGCCTAAATGTACAGGGTGCGCTAGACCATGGTGGTTACATAACACCATGCCCATTTCAGTTTGACCATAATGGTCGTTAATCACTACACCAAGATTCTCATCAAACCAACGAATCACTTCTGGATTTAATGGTTCGCCAGCACTACTTACCACACGTAACTGGCCACGTAGACGATCTGCAATATTTTTACCGCCTGCAATCACCATACGATAAACCGTAGGTGCGCCTGCTAAGTTAGTAACCTTGTATTTTTTGATAACATCAATACTGCGATCAATATTGAACAAGCCATCAAGGAACAAAATAGGCACGCCCATTGATAGCGGGCCTGTAATCCCAAAATACAAACCATACGCCCAACCTGGATCTGCCACGTTCCAGAAAGAGTCAGTTGGATGCAAACCAACAGCATCTTCCATATAGCGATGGAATGCAGCAACTGCTTTTACAGGTACTTCAATAGGTTTTGGCAAGCCTGTTGTGCCTGAAGTAAACATTAATAAAAAAGGTTCTTCGCCATAGAGCATGACAATTTCACACTCGTCCTCTTGATGGTGCATTTCTTCCCAGAAGCTAAAATCACCTTGGAAAATACCTAAGCCTTTATCTTCTGCAACCGTCATAACAGCTGGACAATTCTCTATCTGCGCTAGCTTTGAGCGATTATCACGATCCGTCACTACCAATTTGGCTTTAGAAATACTCAGCCTATGCTCAATCGCCTTAGGCCCAAATGCAGTAAACAATGGCTGATAAACAGCGCCAATACGCCACGCACCTAAAATAACAATTAATAGTTCATGCGTACGCGGCAACAAACCTGCCACCACATCACCTTTGCGAATGCCTTGTGATTTTAGAAAATTAGCAAAGCGTGCAGATTCTTCTTTAAGTTGAGTAAAGGTGTAACGGAAAGACTCATTATTCTTAGTTTCAGCAAATAGCCCGATACGCCCAGGTATAGCGTGCCTGTCACAACATTCGTAACAGGCATTCATGGCATCATAGTTACCGCTGATAGTGCGCTGAATCGTTTCTGCTAAGTCAAATTTCTGATAAGCAGTGTAATAGTCTTGCTCAAATTGGGTCATGACGACCTCCCTGCGATGTTATTTTTGTGATGGCGGTGCAAGAAACTTGAGACTCGATAGTCGCTATCTGTGTTTTCACGCTCAATAGCTAAAAACATCAAATTCATTGAGCGATTTGGACAATATTCGAAGAAACCCCTTAAATACGTGCCTCATCAAAGCACTTTTAAAAATGTCGACTACAACCGAAGCCGACTAAAGTTGCAGCTAGAATTAACCTAACAGCAATTGTCTATAGTGCCCGGGCTGAGTTCCTGTCCATTTACGAAAAGCTTTATAAAAAGCACTCACATCGGCAAACCCCAGCTCATTAGCGATATCGACAAAGCTTTTTTGAGTATCAGCTAAGGCACGCATTGCTTGGTTAGCACGTAGTTTGTCTTTAATTTGCTGAAAGCTTTGCCCTTCTTCGGCTAAACGTCGACGCAGTGTGGCCACTGAAATATGAAAATGCTCGGCTACTTGGTCCGCATCTGGCCATAAACTAGGCGTTTGCTGGTTTAATAAGTGCCGTGTTTTACTGGTAAGACTAAGAGGGTCACGGTACTTAACCATGATGTTGCGGGGGGCGTTATTAATAAATCGCTTTAATTCATCAGCGCTACGGCGAATGGGCTGCTGTAAGCAGTCAGCGGCAAAAATAATGCGTGTTTGTGCTTTACTAAAGCTTAAATTTTCAGAAAACATTAAGCGATAGTCATCTGCGTTTTCTGGTTTTTCACAGCGTAATTCCACTGCCAAAATAGGCACACGCCGACTCGCTAACCAACAGGTTAAGCCATGCACATACATCCAAAAAGTAAAATAACAAAAGGGACGAAATGGCTCCTCTTGGCTTTCATTTAACACAATCTCTGCAACGCTATGTTGCTGAATTAAATAGGTTGTTTTGTTGGCAAAAATTAATGATAAAAATTTAAGTGCCTGCTCAATGCCTTGCTCCACCGTATGTTGTTGCATGGCAATCTGTGCCATAAACGCAAAGCTTCCTGGTTTCATTGTACGAGCATCCATCCAACAAAACTCATCATCTAACGCCCGCGCGAGAATACGCCAAAATACCGCAAACTGGCGAATACTCACCTGACCATCAGCGCCATGAATAATATTTTCTGGTAACTTGGCGCGTTGTAGAATAGGCACTACGTTGATTTGTCGCCTTATAGGCTCTTGTAACGCTTGGCGCACAAACTCAAAAGGTACGCTGCCCCTTACATCCCATGCCATAGGTTCTCCTAATTGGCTTTACCAAGTAGCTGATCTTGTAATTTTTCGGCTTGCTCACGTAAAAACTTCCAGGTACTGCGCATACGCGCAATATCTTTTAATTCTGTTGGCATCAGCATCCAAAAGGTGCGAGTAAATTCCACCTCACCTGCCAGCACTTGCACTAAGCGTGGATCCTTTTGTGCCGCAAAAGCAGGCAAAATAGCAATACCTGCCCCAGCTGCAACCGCTTCTTGCTGTGCTAAAACACTGGTTGAACGCCAATTAACCAAGGTATTTTTTGCCAAACCATCTAGAAAAAACAATTCTTTGGAAAACAGCAAGTCATCTACATAACTTACAAAATGATGCTCCAGTAAATCTTCTTTTTTCGTAATTGGCCGATGTTGCGCTAAGTATTCAGGCGTTGCATATAAACGCAATACATAGTTAGTTAAACGTGTAATTATGAACGGTCCGCGCTCTGGTCGTTCCAGTGTGACAACAATATCCGCTTCATTACGAGACAACTGAACTGCCCGCGGCAAAGCTAGCAAATCAATTTTTAAATGTGGGTAGCGCATCCCTAGTTGCGCTAATTGGGGCGCTAGTAACAAAGTGCCGTAACCTTCGGTAGCACCAATGCGCACTTGCCCCGACAGCTTTTCTTCACGATTAGGCATTGCACTGGCAATTGCCACGTAAGCACTTTCCATTGCTTCGGCTTGTGGTAATAATTCGCGTCCTGCCTCGGTTAATTTGTAGCCATCAGGTTCACGCAAGAATAAAGCGCGACCTAGACTTTTCTCTAATGCCTGTATGCGTCGCGATACTGTGGTGTGATCCACCGCCAAACGTCTTGCGGCTATGACTAAACGCCCTGCCCGCGCGAGTTCTAAGAAAAATCTTAGGTGGTCCCAATCCATCAAAGTCCCCTTATGCCAAAGTAGAATCTGCAAAAATGCACAGCGAATCTGCAGTCACTCGTATTGTTCTTTGCAAATTTGCACTGTTAGCATCAAACCACAGCTTGTATCTCAATCACAAAAAAATTAACAGCTGAGGTGCCCATGAGTTCTACCATTCCAACAGTCAAATTACTCATCAACGGTGAGTTTGTTGAGTCTAAAACCAAAGAGTGGCGCGATGTGGTTAATCCTGCCACGCAAGAAGTGCTAGCCCGTGTTCCTTTTGCCACTGCCGATGAAATTCAAGCAGCGGTTGCCAGCGCTAAAGATGCCTTTAAAACATGGCGTAAAACGCCCATTGGAGCGCGCGCACGCATTTTCTTAAAGTACCAACAACTAATTCGTGAAAACATGAAAGAGTTGGCAGCCATTCTCACAGCTGAACAAGGTAAAACCTTACCTGATGCCGAAGGTGATGTATTCCGTGGGCTTGAGGTAGTTGAGCATGCCGCCAGCATTGGTAATTTACAATTAGGCGAATTGGCTAATAACGTAGCCAGCGGTGTAGACACCTATACCGTATTACAGCCTATAGGTGTTTGTGCAGGTATTACACCATTTAACTTCCCCGCTATGATTCCATTGTGGATGTTCCCAATGGCCATTGTGACGGGCAACACTTTCGTACTTAAGCCTTCTGAGCAAGATCCTATGGTCACTATGCGCCTCGTTGAGTTAGCGCTAGAAGCTGGGATTCCCAAAGGTGTACTAAACGTTATCCATGGTGGTCCAGACGCAGTGAACGCTATTTGCGACCATAAAGATATTAAAGCGGTGTCCTTTGTTGGCTCATCCCACGTAGGTACTCACGTTTACAATCGCTCATCATTAAACGGTAAGCGCGTGCAGTGCATGATGGGGGCGAAAAACCACGGCATTGTGATGCCTGACGCCAATAAAGAACAAACCCTAAACGCCATTGTGGGTTCTGCTTTTGGCGCTGCTGGTCAACGCTGCATGGCATTGCCTGTGATTATTCTGGTAGGTAAAGCTCAAGAATGGCTACCTGACATTATTGCAAAAGCCAAAACCCTTAAAGTCAATGCAGGTTGTGAAGCCGATACCGATGTAGGTCCTGTGATTTCACAAAGCGCGCTAAAACGGGTTAATGGCTTAATTGATAGCGGCGTTGAACAAGGTGCGCAGCTGGATTTAGATGGCCGTAACCCAGTGGTTAAAGGCTATGAAAAAGGCAACTTTGTTGGCCCTACTATTTTCTCAAAAGTAGATCGTTCAATGCGTATTTACCAAGAAGAAATTTTTGGTCCTGTATTAACTATTCTAAACGCTGACAACCTTGAGCAAGCGATTGACATCATCAACGAAAACCCTAACGGTAATGGCACCGCCATATTCACTCGTTCTGGCGCAGCCGCGCGTCATTTCCAAGAAGATATCGACGTAGGCCAAGTGGGTATCAACGTACCTATCCCTGTACCTGTACCTATTTTCTCCTTCACAGGTTCACGTGCTTCAAAACTAGGTGATCTAGGTCCATACGGCAAACAAGTAGTGCAATTTTATACTCAAACCAAAACAGTTACGGCCCGCTGGTTTGATGATAAAGAGGAAGCAGGCAGCGTAAATACTACGATTAGCCTCAAGTAAAGCCCAATGCGCCTTGTTCCCCTGCAAGGCGTATTTTCCGTCACAACACGAACAAGATTACGGAGCGCAATTATGCATATTGGCTTTTTAGGATTAGGTAACATGGGCGGCCCAATGGCGGGCAATCTGATTAAAGCTGGTTTTACCCTAAGCGTATTTGATTTATCAAAAGATGCTGTTAACAAACTCGTAGAGCAAGGTGCCACAGCGGTCACTTCACCTAACCAGTTTGCTCAACAACAGGTCGATGTGGTGATTAGCATGCTACCTGCTGCACCTCATGTTAAAGGCGTATTTTTAGGCGAGGATGGCTTATTAAAGCACCTTCAAAAATCTACTTTAATTATTGACTGCTCAACCATTGACCCGCACAGCGCGCGTGAAGTTAATAAAGTTGCCACTGAACTCGGGCATAAAATGCTTGATGCTCCTGTTTCTGGTGGCACCATGGGTGCACAAGCAGGTACGCTAACCTTTATGGTGGGCGGTACTGATGCTGATTTTACTAGTGCTAAAAGCATTTTAGCGGCCATGGGGAAAAATATTGTCCACTGTGGCGCTTGCGGTAATGGCCAAGCTGCTAAAGTAGCCAACAACATGCTGTTAGGTATCTCCATGATTGGCGTTGCTGAAGCCATGGCGCTAGGCGTTTCGCTAGGCATGGATGCAAAAGTATTAGCGGGTATTATCAACACCTCAAGCGGTCGCTGCTGGAGCTCTGAAATCAACAACCCATTCCCAGGCGTCTTAGAAAATGTACCTGCTAGTCGCGGCTATACTGGGGGATTTGGGACAGACTTAATGCTCAAAGATTTAGGTTTAGCTACCGAAGCGGCGAAACTGTGCAAGCAACCTGTGATCATGGGTGGTATGGCACAGCAACTTTACCAAGCCTTTAGTCTACAAGGTAATGGACAGCTGGATTTTTCTGCCATTATCAAGCTTTATCATAAGGAATAATTTATGAGCGATTCAGCCTTAGTGCTAGCGCAAGTGCGCAATCATGTAGGACATCTTACGCTTAATCGGGCAGCGAGCTTGAACTCACTGAACCTTGAGATGGTTCGCTTATTGCAGCAACAGCTCAGCGCATGGGCTGATGATGCCAAAGTTTATGCGGTAGTCCTACGCGCAGAAGGCGAAAAAGCATTCTGCGCTGGCGGCGATATACGCGCCTTATATGACAACCACTTAGCTGGCAACAAAGACAACGAAACCTTCTTTAGCGAAGAATACGCGCTTGATCTATTTATCCATAACTACAACAAACCTGTAGTTGCGCTGATGGACGGCTATGTATTAGGCGGTGGCATGGGCTTGGTACAAGGGGCAAGCTTTCGTGTCATTAGTGAAAATACCCGTATGGGCATGCCAGAAACAGGCATAGGCTACTTTCCTGATGTCGGTGGTAGTTATTTTTTATCACGCCTTGCTGACCATATTGGCACCTATATGGCTATTACGGGCAATCCTATTAAAGCGGCTGATGCACTGGCGGTAGGCTTAGCCGACTGGCATTTACCTAAAGAGCAATTTGCCGAGTTTGACCGTTGTTTAGATCATATGTCATGGAATGGACATCCTAATGAGGCTATACGTAGTTTGCTGGAAACGCTTGCGCACAAAACCATGGATGGCAGCGAGCTGCTTAAACTAAAACCTGCTATTAAAAAGCATTTTTCTGTTGCTGATGCAAAAACCATTTATCATTCATTAAAAAATGAAACTGATCCTAGCTACGCACAATGGGCTGAAAAGATTGTTAACACGCTCGACAGTCGCTCCCCTTTAGCCTTGGCTACAGCGATCGAGTTAGTCAAGCGTGGCGCTCAACTATCACTGGAAAACTGTTTTAATCTAGAATTTCATCTTGACTGCATCTGGTTTGATCAAGGTGACATTATGGAAGGCGTGCGCGCTCTGATTGTTGATAAAGATAAAAATCCAAAATGGCAGCACGCACATATTGATGACGTACAACAAGAACAAGTCCAAGCGCTATTTGCAGGTTTCACACCTAGCCTTTAAGCGCTCGTCTAGGAGCTAAATCATGCACGATATTTTACTCACCGAAGAACAAAAAATGATTCGCGATATGGCACGTGACTTTGCCAAAAGCGAACTCGCACCCAATGCTGAGAAGTGGGAAAAAGAAGGCTGGTTAGATCAAGCCGTGCTGGCACAAATGGGTGAACTCGGCTTTTTAGGCATGACAGTACCTGAAGAATGGGGTGGCTCTTACATTGACTACGTTGCCTACGCTTTAGCTGTTGAAGAAATTGCCTCCGGCTGTGCAGCAACAGGGGCTGTTATGAGTATTCATAACTCTGTTGGCTGCTCGCCTATTCTTAACTACGGCAGCCAGACACAAAAAGAACAATGGTTACCTGATTTAGCCGCAGGCAAAATTATTACCTGCTTCTGCCTTACAGAACCCCAAGCTGGTTCTGAAGCCAATAACCTACGCACACGCGCTGTAGAGGATGGCGACTCTTGGCTAATTAATGGCTCAAAACAGTTTATTAGCAATGCCAAACGCGCGGGTTTAGCTATTGTTTTTGCTATCACTGATCCTGAATTGGGCAAAAAAGGCTTATCTGCCTTTTTAGTGCCAACTGATAATCCAGGTTTCCAAGTAGATGCTGTTGAAAAGAAACTTGGCCTAAAAGCCTCTGATACCTGTGCGGTTTCTTTGGTTGACTGCCGTATTCCTAAAGAAAATATGTTAGGACCTCGCGGTAAAGGCTTAGCCATTGCGTTATCAAACCTTGAGGGCGGGCGTATTGGTATTGGTGCACAAGCTTTAGGTATTGCCAAAGCAGCGTTTGAAAAAGCACTGGCATATTCACGTGAACGTATCCAGTTTGGCAAGCCAATTGCTGAACACCAAAGTGTTGCCAATATGCTAGCGGATATGCACACACGCATGAATGCCGCGCGTTTGCTGATTATGCATGCAGCGCAGTTACGCAGCCAAGGCCAAAGCTGTCTATCCGAAGCTTCTCAGGCTAAACTTTTTGCTTCAGAAGTGGCTGAGTACGTTTGCTCTAAGGCAATACAAATCCATGGCGGTTACGGCTACCTTGAAGACTATGGTGTTGAACGCCATTATCGCGATGCACGCATCACCCAAATCTACGAAGGTACTAGCGAAATCCAGCGTATGGTTATCGCCCGCGAACTTGTCCATTATCCGCTATAAATAAAACAGCTAGCCATTGCATCAAGTGGCTAGCTATCTTCAAAATTATCTTAGCCCAACACACTGACTAAATTTAAAAATCAATCCCCTTATCACACTTATTCACATAAATTTTGTAAGGGTATTAAGTAATATGATGTAAGCCAAGACTTACAAACACTTTCAAATAAATATAACCATTTGTTTTATATGCCTTTATTTTAAGCTCTCTTTGCTACTTATTTTGTAGTACAAAAAAACACTATTGCGCTTTTTTTTAGAGCTTGTAATCTGTAATTGTGCTAAGGGGTAGCACGCACTAGAAGGACCTAGTGTGCGAGGACATCACGGGGGTGATGGCGTCGGGAAGACCAGCAGGAAGCTGAAAGGCGGGGCTTATGCCCCGCCTGTTAATTTATAATACCTAATTACCACATCAAGTCATCTGGAATCTGATAAGCCGCATACGGATCATCTTCATCTGGTTTTTCATCTGGTGCACTAAGCAAAACTATCCTATGGGCTTCGCGCTCTTGAATTTTTAATGCTACATCACGTGGAATAATTTCATAACCACCGGCATGACTTACAATAGCTAAGGTGCCGCGACTGAGTTTATCGCGCATCATGGTATTCACGGCGATACGTTTTACCTTTCCATGATCAACGAAGTTAAAGTAATCATCACTCTCTAGTTTTGGCAAACGCGAACCTTCAATTAATTGCTTAATTTGCGCCTTGATAGCTTTCTTCTGCGCTTTTTCTTGCTGTTCACGATTTAACGCTTGATCGCGTGCTTGCTTTTGCGCTTGTGCTTGCTGCGCTGCATTGCGTTGCGAATCATCTGCATCGGCTTGGTTTTTCTTCACCAAACGATCTTGTTTCTTTTGTGAGCGCTCAGCCTGTTTAACTTGTTTTTCATTAACCAAGCCCGCTTTTAATAATTGGTCACGCAGAGAAAGACTCATATTCAAAAACCATCTACAAAACGAATAACAATAAAACCTTAGGCTTTATTTTCCTGTAATTTTGCTTGATCCCATAAAGCATCAAGTTCTTCTAGTGTTGCGCTTTGCAAAGCCTTACCAGCGGCTTGCATGTGTTGCTCAATAAAACGGAAGCGACGCTCAAACTTTTGATTGGTCTGCCGTAATGCTTGGTCAGGATCAATCTTTAAATGACGCGCTAAGTTAGTTACAACAAACAGTAAATCACCCAATTCAGCTTGCATATCTGTATAGACGCCTGATGCAATTGCCTCTTGTAGCTCTTGCGTTTCTTCGGCGAGTTTAGCAAAAATAGGCTCCGTTTGTTGCCAGTCAAAACCCACACTAGCCGCACGTTTTTGCAATTTTATGGCACGTGTCATAGAGGGTAATGCATTAGGCACATCATCCAATAGCGACAACTGCTCAGGTTGAGTACTTTGCTCTGCCCTTTCTTGCGCTTTAATTTCTTCCCATCGCTGCTTAATAGCGCTTTCTGCTAAGCGTGGAACACCAGTTGATCCATACAAGTCGCCATCTGGAAATACATGAGGATGGCGCCGAATTAACTTGCGTGTAATGTTATCGACAATGCTCGAGAAATCAAAGTTATGCTGCTCTTTACCTAACTGGGCGTAATACACCACCTGAAATAGCAAATCCCCAAGCTCGCTAGGGAGATGCGCAAAATCTTCACGCTCAATGGCATCTACTACCTCATAAACTTCTTCTAAGGTATGCGGTACTATGCTGGCAAAGCTCTGCTCAATATCCCACGGGCAGCCATGTTCTGGATCACGCAGACGTTGCATTAAATACAGTAAGTCTTCTAGCTGGTAACTTCTAGGATGCACGATGACGCCTCACTTCAATCACGTTAGGCACCCCCGAAATACGCCCTAATAGACGTCCTAATACCGACAACGTAGGTACTTCAATGGTGAAATTCATGCTTACGGTATTTTCTTCTTTGTTAGTGCGGGTATCCATAGCGACGACGTTTAGCTTTTCATTAAGCAATACTTGCGTCACATCGCGTATAAAACCCGGGCGATCAAAGCCATGCAAAACAATTTCAACAGGATAGGTATTCACTGGTGCACTGCCCCAAGATACTTGTATCATACGCTCTGGCTCTTTTTCTGCTAGCGTTAACGCATTTGAGCAGTCTTGACGATGAATGGTAACCCCTCGCCCTAGAGTTATGTAGCCGACAATCGCATCACCTGGTAATGGTGCACAGCATTTTGCAATCTGCGTTAGTAGATTGCCGACACCGTTAATACGCACTTCATCATGCGATGCTGTTTTTTGACTTGGCTTACGTGGAATCAGCTCAGTGTTTGCATTACGCTCCACAGGTTCGGTCATTTGTTGCGCAATGCCCACTGCGTGCGATAACCGCACATCCCCAGCACCTAAGGCCGCAAATAAATCTTCTAATGAATGAACATTACAGCGCTCTGCCAACTTTTCATATTCAGTGAAGCCTATCGCTAGGCGTTGTAATTCACGTTCAAGCATTTGCTTGCCGGCCGCAACGTTTTGCTCACGCGCTTGCAGTTTAAACCAGTGAACAATTTTGGCCCGTGCACGAGTAGTATTAACAAAGCCTAAACTGGTGTTTAACCAATCTCGACTCGGGCCACCTTTACGCCCTGTAATAATTTCAACTTGCTCGCCTGTTTTGAGGTTATAGGTTAAAGGAACGATGCGCCCATTAATTTTCGCACCACGACAGCCGTGACCTATTTCCGTATGTACACGATAGGCAAAATCCAGCGGAGTGGAGCCCTTAGGAAGATCAATAGCATGGCCATCTGGAGTGAACACATAAACACGATCTGGTTCAATATCTACGCGGATCTGCTCCGCTAAGCCGCCCATATCGCCCAATTCTTCGTGCCATTCCAGCACTTGGCGAAGCCAGGCAATTTTGCCTTCATAATGGTCTGAATTGCTTTTAACGTCAGTACCTTTGTAACGCCAGTGTGCGCAAACCCCTAACTCTGCTTCCTCATGCATGGCATAAGTACGAATCTGCACTTCTACCACTTTACCTTCTGGCCCTATCACGGCTGTATGTAGCGAGCGATAGCCATTTTCTTTAGGGTTGGCAATGTAGTCATCAAATTCTTGAGGAATATGACGCCACATAGTGTGCACTATGCCCAATGCGGTATAGCAATCACGCACCTGTGGCACTAAAATACGTAAAGCACGTACATCATAAATTTCGCTAAATTGCAGATTTTTTTTCTTCATTTTGCGCCAGATAGAGTAAATATGTTTCACCCTACCTGTTACTTCTGCATCAATATGTGCTTCTTTAAGCTCGTTACGTAGCTGCTGCATTATGCTTTCAACATAATGTTGTCGGTCTATTCGACGCTCATGCAGCAAACCCGCAATATATTTGTATTGTTCTGGTTCAATGTAGCGGAAAGATAAATCTTCCAGTTCCCACTTAATATGTCCAATACCCAAACGGTGGGCTAATGGCGCGTAAATATCAAAAACTTCACGGGCTACCTTATATCGCCGTTCAGGGTCAGCCTCTTTCACTGCTCGAATAGCACAGGTACGTTCTGCAATTTTTAACAAGGCTACGCGCACATCATCAATCAGCGTAACCAACATTTTACGCAGGTTTTCAACCTGAGCTTGTGCATTAAGTACAACAGAATCATGGGGCAAAATACTGGCGCTAATAACGGCCATTTGTAAAACGCCTTGCACTAGCTTTGCCACTTCTTCACCAAAAGAATCAGTAACATCACTCAGGCTAGCTTTTTCTTCACGCACAGAACGGTAAATAATAGCACTTACAAGTGTTGCTTGGTCCAGTTTGAGGTCTGCCAGTATCTGTGCCATTTCTAGCCCAGTACGTAAACTAGAAGTATCATTACTCCACACATGCTTAGCTACACCAGCTCGGCGCTCAGCCTCTTCAGCAAAGCGGCAGGCTTTTAGCAACTTATCACGATTAAGGCTTTTATCAATACTTAGAAGATGAGCAACCCAAGCCTCTAAATCAATACTTCCATCAGCCTTTACTGGTTGTTCAGCTCTTACTTGTACCATGGGGTATTACCTGTTCTGTTTTGCGCCCAAGTTAGTTACACATGGAGACAAACTTTTGGATTTCAAGTTCGCTCAAATAACGCCATTGCTTCAACATGCGCTGTTTGCGGGAACATATCCATTACAGCACAACGTATCATTTTGTAACCACACTGCTCCAACGCTGCAGCATCACGCGCCAAGGTTGCCGGATTACAAGACACATACACAATACGCTCTACGGCTAATTTAGCTAAATACTTGACCGTTTCCAGTGCGCCTTCACGTGGAGGATCGAGCAAAGCCCCAGCAAACTTTTGTTTTGCCCACGAGTGAGCTACAAGCGGCTGATTTAAATCAGCATGATAAAACTGTACATTGTTAAGTTGATTTGACTGCGCATTTTGCTTAGCTCTTTCTACCATCGCTGGTACACCTTCAACACCAACCACCTGAGCCACCTGCTTCGCCAAGGGTAGGGAAAAATTGCCTAAGCCACAAAACAGATCTAGTACATACTCATTTTTTTTAGGTGCTAACCAAGTGAGCGCTTGTTCAATCATTTGTTGATTGATTTGATCATTCACCTGAACGAAATCACCTGGACGCCAAGCTAAGGTTAGGTTCCAAGTGGGTAAGCTAAAACCTAAGGTTGACTCAGCTTTATCAGGATATGCTAGCCCTTGATCTTGCCACCACAATTGTAGGTTTTGCTGCTGAGCTAACTCACGTAACGCCACATAATCTTGCTCAGCTAATGGCGCAGTAAGACGAACTAATAGGGCAATATGAGTGCCACTAAATACTTCCACATGCCCAATTGAACGCGGTTTATAAAGCGCCTTTAAGCACTGCACAATAAAGGGAAAAACTTGTTGTAAATCATCTTGCAGTACCAAGCATTGCTCAACAGCAACTATGGCATTGCTAGCTGCTTGCCTAAAACCAACTTGCAACCCTTGCTTATCATCCCACTTCACGGCAATACGAGCACGTCGCCTATAAGCCCAGCTTGTACTTTCTAAGGATGGAGCCCATTCTTTTGGCTCAACACCGGCACGCTGTAATTGCTCAGCTAACCCTTTCTGTTTAAGCGATAATTGCTGTGCATTTGACATGTGTTGTAAGGTACAGCCACCACACTGGGAAAAATACTGACACTTAGGCACTTGCCGTAAAGGGCTGGCCTGTTCAATTTTCTCAGCATTGGCTTCAACTACTTTGCTACGCGCATTTAGTACCCGTGCCACTACTTGCTCATCAACCAAAGCCCCTGTAACAAACCATGTTTTACTTTCACAAAACGCAATACCTCGACCGTCATGCGATAAACGCTCGATTTTAAGGGTTTGCTTTTTACCAACAGGAATGGCAACTGGCTTTTCACCGCCAGCTGGCTGGAAGCGTAAATTTCGACCTTTATGGCGACTCATGTGTCACGCCTTACTAAATAAACCACTGGATAAGTAACGATCACCACGATCGCACACAATGGCGACTATTGTCGCATTTTCCAAGTGTTTCGATAAGCGCAGCATTGCCGCAACTGCACCACCTGATGACACACCACAAAAAATACCTTCCTCACGAGCTAAGCGGCGCATGGTTTGCTCTGCCTCTTGCTGACTCATATCAATAATCTGATCAACACGGCTATTATCAAAAATACTTGGCAAGTAGGCTTGAGGCCAGCGTCGAATTCCGGGAATAGCCGAGCCTTCCATAGGTTGCAGACCTACAATCTGCACAGCCGGATTTTGCTCTTTTAAATACTGAGAAACGCCCATAATAGTACCCGTTGTTCCCATAGCACTGACAAAATGGGTAATTTCCCCAGCCGTCTGCTGCCAAATTTCTGGTCCTGTACTATTGTAGTGGGCTAAAGGGTTATCATGATTTGAAAACTGATCTAACACCTTCCCTTTGCCTTGAGCCTGCATTTGTAAAGCTAAGTCACGGGCAGCTTCCATAGTTTCAACTAAAATAAGTTGTGCACCATAGGCTGCCATTGCATCTTTACGCTCTTGGGTTGAATTTTCCGGCATGATAAGCATCATACGATAGCCTTTAATAGCCGCTGCCATAGCTAAGGCAATTCCTGTATTACCTGAAGTAGCTTCAATCAGTGTGTCGCCTGTTGTTATTTGCCCACTGAGTTCTGCTCGCTCAATCATAGATAATGCGGGGCGATCTTTTACTGATCCAGCTGGGTTATTCCCTTCTAGTTTTACCAGTAAACTATTGCTTGTATGACCACCCATGCGCTGTAAACGCACTAAAGGTGTATTGCCAATGCAGTCTGCCAATGTTGAATAGCGCACAGTAATGCTCACTTATAAATGACCTTAGTCATTACATAATACTTGGGAAATCGCATTAGCTGATAAAACAGGAAGAACGTAGCATATAACTATATGCTATAAAGCTTCAAAGTAACCTATTCTATACTGAGTACTTAATTATTCTAGGAGCTACTCCGTGCTGCGCAAACTAAGCCTAAAAAGCAGTCTTCTCTTGCTTACCCTACTACCTTCGGGGCTGTTTGCGCTGATTCTCAGTATTGGCTTTAGCTGGATGCAGGTGCAAACCTCACAAGATCAACTTATTCAACGCGGGCAGCTAATTGCCCAGCAAATTGCTCGTATTAGCACAACATCATTGCAAAATGAAAACGTAACTGAGCTGCAAAATATTGCTCAGGAAACTATTGATTTAGAAGACGTACGCTTTGTCCGCTTTCGTGGTAGCAATGCCAAAGCTATTGCCAGTGCCGGCCCCTCTTTACGCTATACCGTACCACTGCCTAGTGTACAGCCTGTGCTTGAGCACAAAGATTTAAGCTCTATTTTAGTCATTCCTATTTTAGAGCAATCAACAGAACACTCCTCTACTGCCACGCCAGCACCTATTGGCTGGCTAGAGTTAGAGCTAAGCCATCAAAATACCTTGCTAAAAGGCTATAAACAAATGGCTATCAGTGTTTTACTGATTTTACTTGGCTTAACTATTACTGCTATTTGGGCCTTACGCCTGTCGAACACAGTGAACCAGCCGTTAGAAACTGTCTTAAAAGGAATTCGACGCATTAAAGAAGGTGACTTTGATACGCCTATTCAACGCACTCTTAGCTTTGAAATCAATCAACTTATTGATGGCATCAACCAAATGGCGCAGACCATCAAATTAAGTCATGAAGAACTGCAAAGTAGCATTGACCAAGCTACAGATGATATTCAACAAACACTAGAAACCTTAGAGTTTCAAAACGTTGAGTTGGACTTAGCGCGTAAAGATGCCTTAGAAGCCAGTAAAACTAAATCTGAATTTTTAGCCAACATGAGCCATGAAATTCGTACACCGCTCAACGGTATTATTGGTTTTACTCAATTACTCGGGAAAACTGAACTCACCCCTAATCAGCGCGAGCAGCTAAATACTATTTATGCTTCGGCTGAAAACTTATTAGGCATTATTAACGAAGTATTAGACTTTTCACGCATTGAAGCTGGCAAATTGATTTTAGAAAATATGCCCTTTAACCTGCGCGATTTAATTCAAGAAGTCATTACGTTATTAGCCCCTTCAGCACACTCAAAACATTTAGAGCTTTACAGCCTTATTTACCACGACACGCCTAGTAATTTTATGGGTGACCCGCAACGGTTAAAACAAGTGCTCACGAACCTGATTGGTAACGCCATCAAATTCACCCTCCATGGTAGTGTGATGGTCAAGGTCATGATGGAGGATGAAACTGATAACAAAGTGCTTTTACGTATCAATATTAAAGATACAGGCATAGGAATCGCTGAGGAAGATATTGATAAGCTATTTAACGCCTTTACCCAGCTTGATCATAGCACTAGTCGTAAAGCCTCTGGTACGGGACTGGGGTTAAGTATTTCTAAACGTATTATTGAGCAAATGAAAGGTGAAATTGGCGTAACCAGTAAATTAGGCCAAGGCTCTGAGTTCTGGTTAGTACTTTCATTAGAAAAAGCCTATAGCCAATTTAATACCCCTGTTGTTTTAGATGAGCTACAAGGCTTACATGCAGCTACCTTTGAAGAAACACCATTAGGCAGCAAAGTACTTACCCATACACTACAAGACTGTGGCTTAATTGGTGAGAACTTTACTGACGTTGAATCCTTATACGCCACTGTTGAAAAACGCAAAAACACCACTCAAGCTTTTTCTTTTGCGTTTTTAAATGTACGTTTAGCGCAATACCGACCTGAAGAGATTCTCCCTTGGTTAACGACATTAGCCGATCTGAATGTTATACCTATTCTTATTTGTAATAGTTTAGAGCTCACATATTACCAAAAAGCCTTACCTGATTTTTATGAGCAGATGCTTGCGCGTCCTGTATGCTATCGTAAATTACAAAAAATATGCGTTAATCTTATTAATAAAAATGACCATATTCCTAATGTTCCTACACTTGCTAACACTGTAGTTTCTGAATCAAATACCTCGGCTTTGCGTATTTTATGTGTAGATGACAACCCAGCTAATTTACTCTTAATTAAAACTCTACTGGAAGATTTAAATATTGAAGTATTCACTGCACAAAATGGTTTTAGTGCCGTGGATATTGTGCAGAATGAAACCTTAGATCTCGTATTTATGGATATTCAAATGCCTGAAATGGATGGGCAGGAAACAACTGAAAAAATACGTGCATGGGAGCAGCAAAATAATAAAACAAGTTCACTGCCTATTATTGCTGTTACTGCTCATGCCTTGCCACATGAGCGAGCAGCTCTATTGCAAAACGGCCTTTGTGATTATTTAAGTAAGCCTATTAATGAACAAGTGCTTATTCAAATGATTACTAAGTGGACAGGCATTCAACTTACCAACAATGTGTTTTTACCTGAAAGAAGCCTAACCACACCAACAATAGCAGTGAATACTCTAGCGGTGTTAGATAATGAGGAAGCCGTACGCCTAACCAATGGAAAGCAAAATTTAGCAAATGACTTGCTCAAGCTACTGTTAGATTCCTTGCCAGCTGATAAAGAATTTATTCAACAAGCACGGGCTGAGGCTAATACGTCAAAACTACTAGAGCGTGTACATCGCCTACATGGTGCTACACGCTACTGTGGTGTACCTCAATTACGCCACTACTGTAATGAAACTGAAACTGCACTTAAATCAAACTCACCTAATATTGCACTATTATTGGACGAGTTAGAGCATGCTATTGACCGTTTACTCATTGTAGCAGCCAGCGAAAGCTAATTACTTAGTACCTAAGCGCCGATTAATTTGTGCTCGAAACGCATCAAACTCCTGCTGGCTAACCCCAGCAGCCGTATTTTTACTTTCCAGTTCTGTACGTAATATCAATACATCCTGTTTAAGATTACGCATATCTTCCTGTAAAGTTTTATTGCCTACACTCGCTGCTAATTTGCCATCTAAGGTTTTTAAACGCTGTTCAAAACTAGCGAGCGTTTTATTCCATTCTTGCTGTTGTTGTTTATTATTGTTGGTTAACTCAGCATATTTTTGTGCTAGTTCGTTAAGCATCTCATGTTGTTTTTTTTGTTGTTCGATTTGATCCTTGTGCGCGCTCTGTAAAAGCAGCCCGTTTTTTTGTAGCTCTTGGTTATCCGCCAGCGACTGCTTTAAATCATGCTGCAGTTGGTATATAGCACTTTCGAGTTGGGCTTTGTGCTCTTGCTGCTTTTGTAAGTCTAATGCCATGTCTGACAAGCTTTGCTTAAAGGCTTTATTTTCTGCCGAAGAGCTACTTTCTGCCGCACTAACTAAGCCTGATATTTTCTGTAAACGCCCATCTGCCAGCTCAGTAATTTGCGCAAAACTGTTTTGAGTGGCCACTAGCTGATCAGACAATAATTTAATTTGCTGAAAGCTCCACCAACTGACGCCTACTAAGGCAATAAACACAACAACCAGTAGCGCCCACAGCGGTGCCGTTGCAACCTTTTTAATCTCTTGTTTTTTAATGTTTTTCTGCTGACGTTCAGTAAGATGTAGCGCATCTTCTGGAGACAAGGTGATCGAAGGCAGTTGGTTTTCATCAATATCAGAGGTAGACATAAAAAAGACTCAATGCAAAATAACAAAAATGACTGGGCTGGTTTAACACAACATTCGCTATATACATTAATACAAGACAGGCACCCAAGCCAAAAGTGCACAATTAGATGTAAATACCAAGCACTTAAACAATCCTGTGATATTAACTAGCTGTATAGTCTAAGTCTTTGCAATACACAACCTGGGGTAAAGCCCTAGCGCTGTTTCCTTGCAGACATACACACTTAAGCTAAATATTCACGAAGGCTAATAGAACAGCATTTATACAGCTACCACAACCTGCTCATCTATTCTTTTATCTAGACTCATGAATTGGCCAACGCCTATCTCTTAAGTAAGTTAGATCTTCTCACCTACCAGCAGCAACGCTTATTTTTCTCATTCAATCTAAGATCTTCACCACAAAACAGACGCATAACTTATGCTAAGTTAACTACACTAACTAGCACTATAGTCTGATACTTTGCAAATGCTAATTTAACCAGAAGCACTTTATCCAAACGACGAATAGCTGGTTTCCCATTCACTTTCTATAATCAGCTATAACTAATGTACTTAGCTATACCTATAAGATACGTAGGTTTTGAGGTATGACCACTAGGATTCTGCCAACTCAGTTTGCAAGAGCGGTCCTAAACCTATTTGATAATTGCGTAACAAGGAACGAATTATGCAAGGCAAAGGTTTACTGTCAATCTGCCTCCCCTTAACCTTAATTGCGTTTTGGATTGGTTACTTTTCGCCCCTCTCTTATTTAGAAACGTTAGCTATGCAGCTTAACCTAGTGGGCGTTCATGTTTTTCCTTTAATTCTTTCATCCATTACATCAATGGTTGTTGCTATAGTTTACAGCTTAAAAAATAACGAAACATTGGGCTATCGCCGCCATGGCGCATTACGTCTACTGTTGTCTGGCATTTTGTTAATGTTATGTGCCTATGTCGCACCTTTTGTGACTTATATGTACAACAGCCAGTTTCTATCACGTCTGCCACTGGGGCTTATGCAACAAAATTTGAAATTAGATATTTATCTTAGCTTGTTTTTTAGCATGACCTTTATTTTAGGCAGTGTTGGTATTTACTTCTTAATTAGTGTGCTACGTAACCTTAATACTAAACGCAATATAAGCACCCTAAACGAAGTCTAAACATCCCCTATTAAACTGCCTCCAAAAGCCTGTTTAACTTTGCTAGGCAGTTTAATAAAGGCGCTCGCTTTAAGCACTGCGAGCAAAACGTATGGCAGCCTCTAATAAACGGGTAATTAATGGCTGTATTTGCTCTGCTTTGTCTGGCAGATAAGCAAAGGCTTGCTCATCCATATAGCATGATTGAGCCATTTCCAACTGCACCGCATGTATCCCCATTTCAGGTTGCCCATAATGACGCGTAATGTAACCACCTTTAAAACGCCCATTGACAACATGAGTAAACGGCTGACTTGCTGCTAAGTTGGACAACTCCTGCATTAAACCTAGATCACAAGTTCTACCACCGTCTGTACCAAAGTTTAAATCTGGTAGTTTACCCTCAAAAAAACGTGGCACATGAGAGCGTATTGAGTGCGCATCCCACAAAACAGCACAACCAAATAGCGATTTTAAGCGTTGCAATTCACGCTCTATCTGCTGATGATACGGCTGCCAAAATAGCTGTTTGCGCTGCTCTATTTCGGCCTCTGATGGTGCCTTACCTGATTGATAAATAGGCTCGTCATGAAAGGTATCTACAGGGCACAGGCCAGGCACACTTTGACCAGGATAAAGACTAGCGTTATTCGGTGGTCGATTCATATCCACCACATAGCGCGAGTAGTTCGCTTGCAAAATAGAAGCTCCCAGCGCCTTAGCATGCTCATATAAACATGGAATATGCCAGTCTGTATCAGCTAGCACTAAACCTTGTGCTGTAAAGCCGGCTGCAATATCTGCTGGTACCTGTGTCCCTGAATGCGGCATTGAAATTAAAAGAGGCTCTGTACCTTGATGAAATTCAAATACAGGCAGGTCCTTAGTTAACATAACATTTACTCTCTTATACCTTATCGCTTACAGGATACAAGTCATGACGACGATGCTCCCAAGCAGGTAGTTTTTCACGCAAACTTGCTACTCGAGCGGGATCAATATCCGCACAGATGTAACCCGTCTCATCTGGCATACAGGCAAGCACTGTGCCCCATGGATCAATAATCATGCTACGGCCTAAACACGGCATTGCCGGCCCTGGCCCACCAATTTGCGCGGCGGCTAGCACATAGCACTGGTTTTCAATAGCTCTGGCGCGCAATAGCACTTCCCAATGGTCACGCCCTGTATGCACATTAAAGGCAGCAGGAACTACCAATACATTGGCACCTTGGGCGCGTAAGGCTCGAAATAGCTCAGCAAAACGTAAGTCATAACAAATACTGAGCCCTAGCTTTAAGTCGCCAACCTGTACGGTTTGCAAATGCTCACCATGGAAAAAATCAGCGGATTCTTTATAAGGCAAGCCATTAACTACAGCGTCATACAAATGTACTTTGCTGTACTTTGCAGCGATTTCTCCCATTGGGGAAAAGGTTAAGCTTGTGTTGCCTAAGCGATGATCACGCTTCGTTTTTTCATGCATGGAGCCAAGATGAATCCAACAGCCTGTACGCTTTGCTAAACTGGCGATGTGCTCAGTCACCACGCCTGGAATAAAACTAGCATTGTCTTGCAAGCACCGCGCATCGCCGCGCACATCACTGTACTCTGGTGTAATAATAAGTTGCGCACCATCATTGGCTGCGGCTAGTACCCAGCGCTCGATTTGCTCAAGGTTTTGCTCTCGGTCCGTAGCGCTATTTAACTGAATTAGAGCAACGCGAGTGGTTTTCATAGGTGATCCTTATTAGGTTGCTTAAACTGTAAGGCACTAGGCGATATGTATGCCTAGCACCTAATTTTTATGGCGTTAGGCTAAAATCATAAACAGCCCAGCAAACATAATGAGATTGACAATCATCACTGCCCAGCCGTTATAGAGCATGTATTTCAGCTGCGTTGAACGCGCTAAACCCATTTGTCCAAACATGTCTGATGAAGGGAAAGGTCCAAACCAATCAATTTGCGAACTACCCAAGATAACCGCAGTAGTAGCAGCTGGGCTAACGCCTGCTGCAGCTAAGAAAGGTCCAAAAATTTTCGCAGTAAAGGTCATCTGTGCAACCGCAGCCCCTGGGATATGCCCAACCACGTTGAAGGCCACAATGAGCATACACAGTGCAGCACCACTTAAGCCAATCAAGTACGGCTGTACAACTTCCAGCAAGGTGTTATAGGCATTGAGTTGATCAACCAAAACCAGCACAGGGTTGAATAACCAGAATAAGAAGAATAGCCAAATAAGTTTGCCCGAACCGGCATACATGGCCTCTAAGATAGCGCGTGGTGATAAGCCGCCTGCTAGTCCTGTAGTAGTGCCTAACGCCAACATCACAATAATAGCGAATGCAAAACCAGCCTTAGCCATAATGCCTAGGGTAGCTAGGATCACAATAGTCAAGCAAAACGCCCAAGCAGCGCGTACAGACAGCTTAGACATTGGCTTATCCAATTGCGCTGCCGCCTGCCCTAAAGCAGCTTCTTCATACTGAAAGTGAGGCTCAGTTATTTTTTGAATTCGACCTGACATAAACCACCCTGTTAGTAGAGTAGCCGCTGCCATAGGTAAGCCTGCAACCATTAAATACTCAACATAGCTCAAGCCAGTTAAACCTGTAACAGTTACCACATTAGGTGTGAAAGGTCCGAGAATTAAGCCAACTGAGCCTGCACTTTGAAATAAAGCAGCCACTGTAGGAGGAGTAATGCGTACGGCAGCCGCAATAGGAATAACTACAGCCGCAATAATGGCATTACCACCTGATAAGGTACCTAATGCACCACAAATTAATGTTGAAGCTATCATGATACCCAAACGCACACGCACACTATTGGATAAGCCCACCTGCTTAACCACGGCACGTACTAGCTGCTCTGCTGCACCTGTTCTAGCGGCAACCTCGCCTACACCTGCGCCGAGAACAATAATCAGCCCAACCACCGCAATAAATGAGCCTAAAGACTCTGCTAGTAGTTTCCCCATCTCAACGGGGGTGGTGCTGGTCATAATAGCGCCAAGCACAATAGCGCCTATGGTTGCTAAAACAATATCAACGCCTAATAAAGCCACCACCGCAAAGATAATTACAGGTGTTAAACCTAGCAAAGAAGCTTGCCCAGGAATCATAAAGTGCATATACAGCGCAATGGCTAAACCCACTAAAAAAATAGCTATGGCTGCATTACGCTTGCCAGTTGGCATTGGTTGAATCAATGTCATATTTATCCCCTTGATCACTTGTATCATGATCTCATTGGCGTAATTTCTAAGCAGTAATACGCTTTTTATCCACGGAAGTACTGGCACAGACTAAAGAATGCAATCCTTTTTACTACATTGGCACGCTTTACTAGATCACTGGCTTATTTTGCGTGTTGCTGTATTTATTTTTTGTAACACCCTTTTTTGTAGTTCATTTTCATTTGCACTTAAACTTACTACTCACTTGTCAGGCCGTTCTAACAAGTGCTGCAATCTTTGCTATGCCTAAGTCGTAGTTCACTCATTACGAGTCGACAATTTATTATTAGCAAGCGATGATCTATATTAAAAATCGTTTATTTTTATTGATTAATCACATATGACAATTAATAGGCTTACCAAAAACATCACTTTGAGGCACCTAAATGCCTTTGTGGCCGTCGCACAAGAAGGCAGTTTTACACGTGCTGCGCATCGTTTATGTCAAACCCAATCATCCATTACGGGGTTAATCCAACAGTTAGAAACTGCCTTGGGAACCACCCTCTTATCACGCACCAGCCGACGTGTCTCATTGACCTCTATCGGGCAGGAATTCTTGCCTCGCGTGATTCGCTTACTGGCCGATTTTGATAATGCAGTAGGTAATGTGCTGCGATTTAGTGAGCAAAAAGAGGGGCAGGTAAAAGTCGCTGCCGCGCTTTCTGCGATTAATGGATTAATTGCTCCAGCCGCGCGTTCCTACAGCCAAAAATATCCTAATGTTAGGCTTAATATTTGCGATGATAGCGCAGAGAAAATTCAAAATTTGGTGGCAAAAGGCGAGGTAGACTTTGGTCTTACCAGCCGCTGGGCTGATGTTTATGGGCTCGAATGCGAGCCTTTAGTCGAAGATCAATTTGGCATTTTATACCGTTTAGAGGATCCATCTATTCAATTAAATAGTGACCATAGCATCAGCCTTGCTCAACTTAAGGGGCAACGCTTTGTTGGGGTTACAGGCGAAACTGGGATTATGGCTGTCCTTAGCGCCAGAGCAGATCTTCCTTTAGAAGCTTCTACTCCCTTTTATGAAGCCTCGAGCACAGCTGCTCAATCTTCCATGATTGAGAACGGTTTAGGCATTGCATTATTGCCTGCGTTAATTGCCCATCGTGTGCGCACGCCCAAATTAGGTTTTGCATTATTAAATGATGTACAAATGCTGCGCTCATTATGCTTAATTACCCATCAAGATCATCCCTTATCCCCTGCCGCTGCTGGCTTGGCCAGTGAGATTCGGCAATACCTTAAAAAAGCGTCATTACCTCAAGGTTGCCGCACGCTATAGCAAAAAGCCCAAACAGTATTTGGGCTTTTTGCTTATTAGAAGTGGTACTTCACTAAGGCACTATAGGTATTTTGGTCTGTTCTAAAACCCTTGCTGTCTTTGATGCCATACTTATTTTTCCAGTAGTCATATTCAAAGCCCACATAAAGATGTTTAGCTTCATAGCCTAACGCCTTGCCAAGGTCATATTTAACCTGTGGGTTGATATGCAAGTTAGCGTGGTAATCATTTTGATGGTACGCTGAGCTACGCTTAGCCGTTTTATTATTGACAACCCAATCAATATAACCATCAATTAATATATCTGAATTACCCACAGGAATGGTCACAGCCCATACAGGTGTAACCTGAATAGCACCTGCTGGTACTTTATTACTGTCCGATTTACGGTAATACAGATTCAACTGAAAATAATCAAAACCTGGAATAGCTAAGTCAACACCAGGACCAATCAAATAGTTATGTTGGCGGTTTTCACCAAACTCGTAGGTAGTGGCAAGCAATACATCTTGCACAATACCAAATGAAAAATCTTTACCTGTTATTTTTCCTAAAGAAAAGCGCGGTGTAAACTCACCATAATAAGTACTTTTACCTAAGTTAGCGTCTTTTTCATTTTTGTAATGAATACTATCTAGAAAGAAGAAAACATCCCCCCACGACCAGCCACTTGCATGCTCAAAAGTAGCTGTATATTGACGGTGAGGATTCACTTTATAGTGTTTGCCTGCTAATAACGTCAGGCTTTCATTGTGCCATTGCAATGGGCTTTCATCAGCATGGGCTATTGCGCTTAACGCGACAGCGCCAGCAGCTAAGCAAGCGGTCAGTAAGGTTTTCAAAGGTGGCTCCTAAGTGGCAGAACGCACAAGCTCTAATGGCTATTTGCGTATGAGATACAAGTCGCATATTTTACACACCTTAGACTAAATGTCGCTTAGAAAAATATACCTTAGAAACACACAACTTTTTACTTAACATCAATCATTAGAAGCGCTTATCTACAAATAAGTATAAGCGCCAGCTAGTCTTCATACCTTCTAGCTCTCCCACTAAAACCTATGGCGTTAATGTGCTTAATTATCTAACCATATTAGGAATTTTTAATTTTCTTAACTAGTGCACGGGCAAACAGCCAGTTATTCTAAGTTAGGCTTAAAATTTGTATAAATCCTTTCTCAAAAACAAGATAAACAGGATCACTGTAGTTGCTATTTTTATTATCGCTACAGCCAATGGCTAATCGATTTCCATTAATAAAATTAAGACTTTTTAATTCCAACATCCTTATTCAGATTTCACTATTTTCAACATCATCAATAACTGCTTTGGCATTCCATCATAACTTGAACAATAGTTCGCGTGAGTTTTTCTTTATCTTGTGCTGAAGCTAAACCACGATCAATACGCTCCATTTCTTCTAAGCTAATTTGCTTTTTCATATGATTAAATGTGCACTGGCAAAAAGCTTGATTATTACGTCCCTTAGTGCAGCCTTCCATATAATCTTTTTCATAAGCGGAATAACCATCATTCTGGGATGCATTTAAGTTAGACCCTTGGGAGCTTTCACTATCAGAGCAACCTACTAATGCTAATAAAAAAATAGATAAAATAACATTTTTCATAAATAGTCCTTATTTATATTTTTACGCCACTAATTAACTAGTGGCGTAAACATTTTCACATAGCATCATTTGTTTTTACATGACTTCCATCATGCATTTCTATCAAGCAATTAAAACTTAACTTTTTACGTGGCTTTCTGTTGAATAAAATACAGTATCCGCGAGAGCCGCTTGTCCATATAGATTAAAAGCCTATTCCCTAGAGTAAAGGCTAACGCATAAGGTTATTAATAGGAGCGTTACTGCAAAAGTATTACGACCTACGAGCAATCATCAGTCTATATAAAATAACAAAGTAAAAAAGCTGAGCAGTTAAGCTCAGCTTTAAGGCAGAGATAAAATTACTTACCTTCTAAATAACGCTCTACATCTAAGGCTGCCATGCAACCTGCACCTGCTGAGGTAATAGCTTGGCGGTAAACACTATCAGCGACATCACCTGCCGCAAAGACACCTTCAATACTCGTTGCCGTAGCGTTACCTTCACTGCCCCCTTTGACTTGCATATAACCATTACGCAGCGCTAGCTGCCCTTCAAATAAAGAAGTATTAGGCGTGTGACCAATGGCAATAAAAATGCCGTCCACTGCCAATTCTTCTTTAGAGCCATCATTTTTAATTAAACGCGCGCCTGTAACGCCCATGTCATTGCCTAGCACCTCTTCTAATTGCGCATTGGTTTTTAGCTCAATTTTACCTTCAGCTACCTTTGCCATAAGTTTATCTTGCTCAATACGCTCAGCACGGAAGCTATCACGGCGGTGTACTAAATAGACTTTACTGGCAATGTTAGAAAGGTATAGCGCTTCTTCAACGGCCGTATTACCACCGCCCACAACAATAACTTCACGACCCCGATAGAAAAAGCCATCACAGGTCGCACAAGCAGATACACCTTTACCCATAAAAGCTTCTTCTGAGGCCAAACCTAAGTAACGAGCACTGGCACCTGTAGCGATAATTAATGCATCACAGGTGTAAGTACCGCTATCGCCAATCAGTTTAAACGGCTTTTGTTTAAGCTCAGCCGTGTGGATATGATCAAATACAATCTCTGTTTCAAAACGTTCAGCGTGCGCTTGCATACGTTCCATTAAGGCAGGGCCTGTTAAACCTTCAGCATCGCCTGGCCAGTTGTCTACCTCAGTGGTGGTCGTTAACTGCCCGCCCGCCTGTATACCTGTAATTAACAAGGGTTTTAAGTTGGCACGTGCGGTATACACCGCAGCACTATATCCTGCTGGCCCCGAGCCAAGGATGATTACTTTGGCATGGCGAACTTCAGACATCAAAACGCTCCTAATAAAACTTGTTGTAAAATTCGGTATCTGAACAAAGGTATGTTCAGCAAAAACTGATGACGTTAGACTACACGATTTAAACTAGGCAAACACCCATCCATTTTTATGGATTTAGCCGACTAGACCACTATTTTTTGGTCAATTCTCGGAGTTATCTATGCAAGCTAAGGTTTTAACGGGGCCTCAATATTTACAAGAAGGCTTCAATATTATTCGCCAACCTGGGATGCGACGATTTGTCATAGCTCCCATTTTGATTAACCTATTAGTTTTTGCAGGTTTGATCTACTACAGCATCACCCGTGTTCATGGCTGGATTGATAGCATGATTAGTTGGCTACCTGACTGGTTAAGCTGGCTACAGTTTATTTTATGGATTTTAGTAGTTGCCTTAATGGTGCTGATTTTTTTGTTCACTTTCACCATGCTCTGTAGCATTATCGCGGCGCCTTTTTATGGGCTTCTGGCAGAAAAAGTGGAAGTTTATGTACGCGGAGAAGATCATTTTCCGCCTTTTTCATGGGGCGAATTTAGTGCCATGATTCCGCGCACTATAGGGCGTGAGATGCGTAAACTTGGGTATTTCTTACCACGCGCACTGGGCTTACTGGTGCTCTCATTTATTCCTGGCGTCAATATTGTTGCTGCGCCTTTATGGTTGCTATTTAACATTTGGTCCATGGCTATTCAGTACATTGACTACCCAGCCGATAACAATAAAGTCAGCTGGCCAGAAATGCTGAATTGGTTACAAACTAAGCGTATGACATCCCTTAGCTTTGGCGGTATTACTTACTTATTACTAATGGTGCCTATCTTAAACCTTATTGTTATGCCCGCTGCTGTAGCAGGTGGTACTGTGCTATGGATACGTGAACGTCAAACTAATTGAGTAAATAAAAAAGCCTCGTAATAAACTGCCCCTAAAAAGTTTGACTAGCGTTTTGGGGCAGTTCAGACAGCCGAGGCTTAACTCAAATAACGTCAGCTTATTTAAGGCTGACCAAGTATCAACTATGACAACAAAAAGCTTAAATCAAGCTTTCCGTTCTTAACTGGTGGACACCAGTAATACCCGCCTGTTAATGGTTGGCTAAAACGGAATAAGCCATCAACAATAGCATCTTCCTCACCTACCATTCGGCGCAGCTGGACCTCAAAGGCATCAAGATTTTTTACAAAAGAAACAAAGTGCAGGCCTGAGCGCTCGCCCTCAATCCACGGCATCGACTTACGCACCATAAAGGCTTCAGGCTCGAAGCTTTCTTGCGCTGTACGTTTAACATGGGCAAACTCTGGAGCCTCTTCTAGCTCTTCGTTATCAGATAAACGACGTCCAATAATATGATCCTGCTCTTGCTGTGCAAAGCCAGCCATACGAGCGAGATTATGCTGCCATTTTTGCACTGCAACATAGGTTCCACCAGGCGCATCCTCTGCCAAAATAGCGGCTAATGCATCCTCATCTTGCGGATTTTCCGTGCCATCTTCATAGCCTGATAAATCATGCCCATCTAAATAACGGAAGCTATCAAGCGTTTCTACTAGCTCAAACGCAGGCATTAGCAGGGCTTGTAACTGTTGACCTTGGAGTAACAACTTCCCGCGATCAGTACCATAAAGCCAACACCAAAGCGCTTTTTGGGTAGAGGGCACTTCTACCGCTGGTCCAGTCAACGCTGGAAATACACGCAATAATGGCAAGTTTTTGCCAAGTGCTTGAGTTAAGGATTTGCCCATACCAAGAACGGCTTTTGCTTGCCCTTCCCATTCTTGTAAACGAGCCAGTGCTGCAGGCACAGCCTTAGCATCTTGGATTTTAAAAAACAGATGGCGTCCTGCATCGGGTACAGGGCTAGTCAGAATACCTGTTTGATACTGCATTAAAGTCATCTCCATATTTACATGCTATTTTCAAACTAATTATTACGTAACCACGGTGTAACAGTTAATCCAACCAATAAACCTTCTGGGCTTAGCACACGAGAAACACGTTGCCCCAAGGCTCTTCACGGTTAGCAACTAATAACGAATAACCTTGCACCTCTAATTGCTATGTTGCAAGGAGCAAGTCTTCAACTTCAAACTCAATCCACGCTTGAGGCACTTTATATTTTTCTGGCCAAACTAGACTAGAGAAACAAGATGGTGCTGCTTGTGCCAACGGCCAGATGGCAAAATGCTTAGCACCTTGCAATTGTGAAGATTCACAAAAAAGATAATCTAGATTTTCTGGCAGTGGCCGCCGCGGCAAGCCTAAATGATTCAAATAAAATGCTTGACTCGCCATATGATCCTGACTGACAGGACCAAAGCCTGCAACCATAACCACCTTAATTAGCTTAGCTAATTGCATACACGCCATGCTCATCATTGATGGAATAAAGTAGCAGTTTAAAGGTTCCAACTCTTGATACAAAGTAGTATTACGCTATCTATTATTTAGGCGTTAACTATTAACCATCTTATAAGCATTCACTCGATACAGTGTGTGCGACATAAAACCACATACAACTTTAGTATTAGAGAAGTAGCTACAACCCTCATTAAATGGCGCATTTGTAATGATTATCAACAATTTAACTACTATTTTCTTAGTAATTGCGTCTAAAATTGCTGCAATTTTTCACCGTGCAGCTATTCACTGTAGCAATGAGAACCCCTATCTTTGCAGCCGAGTAATCACCTACTCGACTGCATATCAAGTTTCTTTGACTACCCACAGGACTATCCTATGTCTCATCGAATCGTTGTCGTCGGCGGTGGCGCTGGCGGACTCGAGCTCGCAACCAAACTCGGTCGTAAACTAGGTAAAAAAGGTAAGGCCAAAATTACCTTAGTCGACGCTAACCTAACGCATATCTGGAAACCTTTACTACATGAAGTAGCAACAGGCTCATTAAATAATAATGAAAACGAGCTGAACTACGTAGCGCAAGCCAAATGGAATTTTTTTGAATTTCAAATTGGTAAAATGTGTGGCATTAATCGCGCGTCTAAACAAATCGAACTCGCTGCCACATTGGATGATAAAGGCAAAGAGCTAGTGCCTGCGCGCCATATTCATTACGACACGCTAATCATCGCCGTTGGCAGTATCACCAATGACTTTGGTACGCCAGGTGCAAAAGAACACTGTTTGTTCCTAGACACTCAAGCCAATGCTTTAGATTTCCACCGCCAATTACTAGCACAATATCTCACAGCACAAGCGACAGCAGACGAAGGCGAAGGCGAAGGTGCAAAAAAAGACATTAGTATTGCTATTGTAGGTGCGGGTGCAACAGGTGTAGAACTAGCCGCCGAGTTACGCAACGCCTCACAAATGCTCTCTAGCTATGGTTTAGACAAAATTAAACCTGAAGATATGACCATTAACGTGATCGAAGCAGGCCCTCGTATTCTTCCTGCACTATCAGAAAAAATAGCGCAAGATGTCCACCGCGAATTGCTTAAAATTGATGTACGTGTCCTCACTAACTCTGCTGTAGCCGATATCACAGCCACAGGCCTAACCACTAAAGATGGCAAGCATATTCCAGCCAATCTAAAAGTATGGGCGGCGGGCGTGCGCTGTCCTGACTTTCTTAAAGACTTTGGCGGATTAGAAACTAACCGTATAAACCAAATTGTGGTTAATAAAAACCTGCAAAGCACAAGAGATGAAAATATTTTTGCACTAGGCGATTGTGCCGCCTGTGCATTAGATGACGGCAGTGGGCGCAATGTCCCTCCTCGTGCTCAAGCAGCACACCAACAGGCATCACTGCTAGCCAAAACAATGAAGCTGCGTATTGAAGGCAAAACCAACTATCCTGAGTACAGCTATAAAGATTACGGTTCTTTGGTATCACTCTCGCGCTTTAGTGCGGTTGGTAACCTTATGGGAACTGTCATGCGTTCAGTCAATGTCGAAGGCTGGCTGGCACGTATGTTCTATATTTCACTATATCGCCTGCACCAAATTGCTCTTTATGGTTTCTTCCGTACAGGCTTGCTGATGATTAGTGATAACATTGGAAAACGCACCCACCCTCGTATGAAACTGCACTAATCTCCTCTAAAGCGGCCAAGGTTTAATCTTAGCCGCTTTACCCTATCTGCTTTGCACCTTATTCTTCCCTCGCCTAAAACAGTAATGGCAATGTTATTTTGAATTTAGCATTTTAATTGAAGGACTCTTTGTGTCATGGCTGTATTCTTCCCCTCTTTATCCAGCTGTAGTTTTGACACTGCTGGTGAACGTCGCGTAGCTGAGCGTCTTAAGCAAAAATTAGAAGATGATTATTTGTGCTGGTTTAATGTACCTGTAGGCGAAAAAGCACTACAGCCTGACTTTATCATTTTGCATCCTAATCGTGGCTTACTCGTGCTTGAAGCCAAAGACTGGAAGTTAGAAAACATCCTTACCTTACGCAAGGACTATGGCGAGATGCATAGCCATGAGCAAGAGAGTATCTCTGTTAAAAACCCCCAAACCCAGGCTCGTATTTATGCATTAGCCACCGCTGTTAGCTTACAAAAAGATCCGGCACTATGCCAAAGTAAGGCGCCTTATAAAGGCCATTTAATCATGCCTTATGGTTTTGGGGTGATACTGACAAATATTACTCGTAAGCAATTTAATAATGCTGGGTTAGATTTAGTGCTTGACGCTAATCGTGTTATTTGCCAAGACGAAATGTACGAATCTGTTGATGCAGAAGATTTCCAGCAGCGACTATGGAATATGTTTTTACAGAGGTTTCCTTGCCATCTAAACAATCAACAAATTGACCGTGTGCGTTGGCATCTTTATCCAGAGGTTCGCATTAACACAGCCAGTGCTCAGTTTGGTTTATTCACTGAAAAGCAAGCGCCACTACCTAGCATTATGCAAGTAATGGACTTACAACAAGAACAGCTCGCGCGTTCATTAGGCGCTGGCCATCGAGTTATTCATGGAGTGGCTGGTAGTGGTAAAACTATGATCTTAAGCTATCGCAGTGCTTATTTAGCCGGCGGAGTGAGCAAACCAATTCTTATTTTATGCTTTAACAAAGCACTTGCTAGCCGTTTAGAGCAGATGATTAAGTCGCAAAAAAACAGCGACAAGGTACAGGTGCTACATTTTCATGGTTGGTGTACACAACTGCTTAAAGAATATAATGTGCCTTTGCTGGAGGGTTCTGGATCTTACCTAAATCGTCTAGAGCAGAGTTGTGCTAATGCAATACAGGATGGTCGCATTCCCAAAGCACGTTATGCATCCATTTTAATAGATGAAGGACATGATTTTGAGCCTGACTGGCTACGCATGATAGTGCCTATGGTTGATTCTGAAACAAATGCCTTACTGGTACTTTATGATGACGCACAATCTATTTATGGCAAAAAATCCTTAGGCTTCACCTTTTCCAGTGTAGGTATACAAGCGCAAGGGCGAACAACTATTTTAAAGCTAAACTACCGTAATACCTTAGAAATATTAGCTACAGCCAAGCATTTTGGGAATGAGTTGCTCAAGGGCATTAATGCTGTCGATGACAATATTCCAACACTGGCGCCTGAAAGCGCAGGTCGCCGCGGCTGCTTGCCTAAGCTACTTAAATTTGCCTCAAAAGAAGCTGAGTGGCGTAATCTAGCAGAATTAGTACAGCATGAAATTGATCAAGGCATTTCACTTAATGATATTGCGATTATTGTTGCAACAAATGATCACGCTGAAACAGCCGAGCAAGCACTCAGCCGTTTACATATTCCGTTTATATCCTCACGTAATAAAAACAATAGGACTGAGCTGTTTAAAGGTGAGCCTAGCGTTAAAATTGTTTCTATGCATTCTAGTAAAGGCTTAGAATTTCACAGTGTATTTATCCCAAGTTTCCATACATTAGGCATTAAAGAAGAACGTAAAGATGACGATATACGTTTATTTTATGTAGCGATGACACGCGCAATGGATAGATTAGTAATGACATACCATCAAGAATCAGCCTTTATTGACCGTATTCAAAACGCTATTACTCAGGTTCAGATTGAGTTGCAAGCATCCTAACCTCCCTATGTTACACTGGTTTTATTTTAGCTTAAGGACGGTCTATGAGCACTGCCACACCACGCTTAATCCGTGAAACATTTCCTGTAGGCCCGTTGCAATGTAACTGCACTATTATTGGTGATCCTCTAACCAAGAAAGCCATAGTGGTAGACCCAGGTGGAGATCATGAGCTTATTCTGGCGCGTTTAGATCAGCTAGGATTAAAAGTCGTCAGCATTATTCATACCCACGCGCACCTCGATCACTTTCTAGCCTCAGGTCTAATGAAAGAGAAAACAGGGGCCAGTTTGCATTTACATAAAGAAGATAAGTTTTTATGGGACGCCTTAGAAATGCAATGCAATATGTTTGGCATTCCATACACGCCAGTACCTGAACCTGATCAGTGGCTCAGTGATGATCAAGAACTGGCTTGCGGCTGTGGTGTGGCTATTCATACACCAGGGCATACACCTGGCTCAATGAGCTTTTGGTTTGCCCAAGATAAGCTACTAATTGCTGGAGATACCTTATTTAAAGGCAGCATTGGCCGCACCGATTTATGGGGAGGCGATTTCAATACTATTGAAAAGTCTATCCGTCAACGCCTTTACCAATTAGATGAAGAGGCTGTCGTTGTTACAGGGCATGGCCCAGATACAAGTATTGGTGCCGAAATGCGCAGCAACCCTTTCGTAAAAGCTTAAGGAACTTCTTAATTATTATAGCTATCTATAGCGCATTAGCCGCAAGGCTATTTGGAGAATAGACATATGAATTCAGCGTTAAAACTTATTGCTACAGCCACTGCCTTTACCTTGCTGGCAGGTTGCGCCAGTCACAATCCTTATGACCCGCAAGCTAACCAAGGCAGTTCAAATAAAACTGCTATTTATGGGGGCCTTGGCGCCCTAGCTGGCGCTGCAGTTGGAGCGGCCACCTCAAGTAAACGCGACAGAGGCAAAGGTGCCTTAATTGGTGCCGCTATTGGCGGTGCAGCTGCGGGTGGATACGGCTATTACCTTGATCGTCAAGAGGCTGAATTACGTCGTAGCATGCAAGGCACTGGCATTGATATTCAGCGCGAAGGCGATCTGCTAACCTTAGTAATGCCAGGCAATGTTACCTTTGCCACAGGTTCAGATGAAATTGCAGGCAATTTTTATGGCCCTTTAAATGACTTAGCCCGCTCACTACAACAGTACAATCAAAGTATTGTCGAAGTGGTAGGTCATACTGATAACACTGGAAGCCGTAGTTTTAATATGCAGCTTTCCAAACGTCGCGCGCAAAGTGTTGGCTATTATTTGGAAAGCCAAGGCGTTTCAGCCCAGCGTTTAAATATTCAAGGAGTAGGTCCTGATCAACCTATAGCGTCTAACTCAACAGCGCAAGGCCGCCAAGACAACCGCCGTGTAGAAGTGCAATTACGTCCAATGCAAGGCGCATACGAATAAGAAACACACATCAAAACGCCCACTATAAAGTGGGCGTTTTATTTACCTATTTAAAGCTTAGCGTAGCTGTTCAACAATGGCTGCAAAGACATCATTATCAGGTACTGTGGCTTTATTTTGTGGTTTTGGCAAAGCGCTCCAAACCACAATAACTACGTTTTCTTTCGGATTGACGTACACATGCTGCCCAAAAATCCCTCTAGCCTCAAAAGCACCTTCATTAGCTGTACCTTTAGCATTCGGAATTGGCCATAACATATAGCCGTAGTTAACGGTTTCACCATTGACGACTTTAGGGCTGCCCGCTTCTTTCATCCAGCCTTCAGGTAAAACTCGTTTACCCTTTATTACACCATCATTTAACAGGAATAAGCCAAAACGCCCATAATCACGCAAGGTTGCGGATAAGCCACTTCCGCCTACCTCTAAACCATTTGGCGATTCTAACCACCAAGTAGCATCAGACTCCATACCCACCTGACTCCAAATACGCTCAGATAAGTACTGACTAACAGGTTTACCAACAGCTGCACGGACTAAGGCACCGGCTACATGGGTTTCACCTGTACTGTAATTCCAACGCGTTCCTGGTTCTGCTGCGCGTGGTAAATGCGCCATTAATTTAAGCACACCACCTGGTGTTTGTGCGTTTTGAACTTCCAACATAGCGCGACGATCTGACTTTGGATCAGTATAGGTTTCATTCCATTTCACACCTGACGCCATTTGCAGCAAATTACGTACAGTGACACCATCATAAGCGCTGCCTTTTAGCTCAGGCAGGTAAAGCGTAATTTGATCATCAATATTTTTAATATAGCCATCATGAATAGCGACCCCAATTAAAGTCGCAGTGATTGACTTAACCACAGACATCGACATCCAGCGCGTGTCTTCTGTATTGCCTAGCTGGTAATTTTCATGCGCAATCTTGCCATTTTTTAAGACTAATAAACCACTTACACGATTGACTGACACATAATCATAAAGATCATAATCTTTGCCATTTACCTGCACATGAATATTAGCTAACGGTTTTTCTGCTTTAGGCAGCGGCAAAACATTTTTTGCATCATGTTTAATATCAGCTGTGGCAAATAAACGATCAATATTACGGAAGGTATTAGCTTGAACATCTGGCATTAGCGCGCCATCATAAACTTGCTGCACTGTACCTATGCTTTCTGCTGCATGAGGATTTTTTACAGCAGCTGTTGCTGAGAATGCAAAACACGCAGCCAAGGCAATGGAAAGTTGAGTCACGCGGGAAGTTGAGATCATTGACATGATTCACCCTATTGTTTTTGTTGTTAGGAAGGCAAACATTAACTGAAAAATATAAAGAGATATGGTAGATAATGGTCTAAGTATCTAATATCGATTTTTTATTGACTAACTGGTCATATTCATATAGCTAAAGCTCTACCACTGGTTAGTTTTCCGCCGCTGCTATAGCACTTCTCACTAGTCTTTCTTTAGCTTCCTTACTCAGTTTTTTAATCGCACATTCACGTTTTAACGCGGCCGACTTGCTGCCACAGGCTTCTATATAGTCTAGTGAGTACGCTGGGCTGGTGCTAAAAAATCGCGCGCCCTTTCCACTTTTGTGTTTTTCAAAACGTCTCTGGGGATCATCACTAATACCGCAGTAGAGCGCATTATTTTCAGCTCGCACTAAGTACACAAACCATGTTTTCTGTTTTTCTTCTGTCATTCTACTGTTAGCTGGTTTAGTCAGGTTTAATTGAGGATAATACAGGCTTTTATTGGCGGAAGATTACCATGTCAATTCAGATCTTCACTACAGGTGGCACCTTCGACAAAATCTACTTTGATGCCTTATCTGAGTTTTCGATTGGCGAGCCTTGCGCGCCTGATATTCTACAGCAAGCCCAAGTTAGCTTTAGCTACCAAGTTAGCAGCCTACTTAAAAAAGACAGCTTAGAGATCACAGATGACGATCGGCAGCTGATTGTTGACGCAGTCCAAGCTTGCAGCGCAGACAAGATTTTAATTACCCACGGCACTGATACCATGCCAATCACTGCAGAAGCTTTATTAGGTATTAGCAGCAAAACTGTTGTACTCGTTGGCGCTATGCAACCTGCACGCATGCGCGAAACAGATGCTCCCTTCAATTTGGGCTTTGCCCTTGGCGCATTACAGTGTTTATCAAAAGGGATTTACATTGCCATGAATGGCAACCTATTTGAGGCAGGCAAGGTTATAAAAAACCGCGCTGCTGGTCGATTTGAGAGCAAAACCAATGTATGACTTACAGATTGAAGCGCTACAACCAGCTGATTCTTGTGTGATTTGGCTGCATGGATTAGGCGCAGGAAGCAGTGATTTTGAACCTGTCGCTCGCATGCTACAAAAAACCTTGCCTGCCACGCGTTTTATTTTGCCACAAGCCCCCATGCGAGCGATGACCGTCAATGGCGGCTACACAATGCCTAGTTGGTACGATATTTTACGGATGGAGCACAATATTCGGCAAGTAAATCTGCTTGATCTTAACCAAAGCTGTGATCACATCATTAACCTTCTAGAACAACAAATAGCTCAAGGTATTCCTGCTCAACGCTTGGTATTAGCTGGATTTTCCCAAGGCGGCGCTGTCACGTTACATACTGCTTTTAGACGCTGGGATAGACCACTAGCGGCTGTACTGGCACTCTCAACCTATGCCCCTGACTTTCCCCCAACCGCTCAATACAGCACACATAAACACCCTACGCTTTGTATGCATGGCACTCAGGATGACGTCGTAAGCCCTGAGCTTGGCAAAGCTGCTTTTGCTCAACTACAGCAACTGCAACAGCCCGTTACTTGGCACGACTACCCTATGCAGCATGAAGTTTGCCTTAGCCAAATCAAAGATATTGCACGTTTTTTACAGACACACTTAATAGAAACAGCTTAACGGTCAGTTAACAGTTATAATTCATCGAATAATTCCTATACACTGTCGTTTTTATTTAATAAAGAGATTGCCGTGCTCAAAGCACTTAAAAACCTATTTGGTAGTAAATCGCCTCAAACTACTCCCAGCGCTCCTAAGCCGCCAGCCACTTCTGCTGTCCCTAATAAGCCAGCGCGTCAAGAGAAAAACTACAAACGCAACACTAAGAATAAAAAGTACAAATCTAAACCTAAGCCAGCGACACCTGTTAGCGCATGGTCAATTGATGAATTTAAAGTAGAGGCTGTTCCCAATAAAACACGCTTCCATGATTTCCCATTAGAAGCTAGCTTGATGCGTGCTATTGCAGAAGCCGGCTTTAGTTATTGCACACCTATCCAAGCACAGGTTTTAGGTCATACTTTACGTGGTGCTGATGCTATTGGTCGGGCACAAACAGGAACGGGAAAAACCGCTGCCTTTTTAATTTCCACTATTAGTCAGCTACTGGAAACCCCTGTACCGGATGAACGCTACATGGGCGAACCGCGCGCATTGATTATTGCGCCTACACGTGAGCTCGTCATTCAAATTGCTAAAGATGCAGAACAGCTTTGCAAATATTGCGGGCTAAACGTTATGAGTTTTGTAGGCGGCATGGAGTTTGACAAACAACTACGTCAACTTGAAAGCAAATACTGTGATATTTTGGTAGCTACACCTGGGCGTTTACTTGATTTCAACCATCGTGGCGAAGTGCATTTAGACATGGTTGAAGTATTAGTCTTAGATGAAGCTGATCGCATGTTAGATATGGGTTTTATCCCACAAGTACGCCAAATTATTCGCCAAACACCGCATAAACGTCAGCGCCAAACCCTATTATTTTCAGCCACCTTTACTGAAGATGTAATGAATCTTGCCAAACAATGGACGCTTGATCCTGCGGTAGTTGAAATTGAACCTGAAAGCGTAGCAAGCGATACTGTTGAACAGCATGTGTATGCCGTTGCCAGCCATGACAAATACACCTTATTACGCAACCTTATTCGTGAAAATAACTGGCCTCGGGTGATGGTATTTGCCAACCGTAAAGATGAAGTACGCCGTATTGAAGAAAAACTACGTCGCGATGGTATTAAAGCAGCACAGATGTCTGGTGATGTGGCGCAGAATAAACGCGTTCGTGTTCTAGAAGACTTTCGTGCCGGTAAACTACAGGTCTTAGTGGCTACCGATGTTGCTGGCCGCGGTATTCACATTGATGATATCAGCCACGTCATCAACTACACCTTGCCAGAAAATCCAGACGATTATGTGCACCGTATCGGACGTACAGGCCGTGCAGGGACAGAAGGCGTTTCCATCAGTTTTGCAGGTGAAGATGACGCCTTTGCTTTACCCGCCATTGAAGCTTTACTTGGTGGGAAACTTGACTGCCAAATGCCTCCTGAGCATTTATTACAGCGTTAAATAAAAGAGCACTTCGGTGCTCTTTTTAGCATTCAAAACAACAGACTTTTATTGGAATAAAAAAGAAAAACCACTAAGCTAAATAAGTTTATTCATTTAAGTATAGAAGGATATTATTTATATGATCAAAAAACTAATTATGAGCTTATTAATTAGCTCATCCTTTTTAACCTCAGCAATAGCAGGCTCCTATCAGCCCGCCAATTTTGAAAAAATTATCAGTCAGACATCAAGCAACAACCAATTTAATATTCAAGAATACCAAGCTGCAATAATCAACATTGGAAAATATGCGCAGAACTACCCAACCAAATTTGATGATGAAGCAGATAAAAAAGCAGCAACACAAGATGCATTTAAACTCTTAAAAATAGCCCAAATAATTGTTAAGGAAAAAGATAACAACCCGCATGTTCTACAACTGAGTATGCAAATGGCTCGTCTTGGACATAACCTAGATATCAAAGGTGCAGCAGAAATGGCTGTTGACTACAGTCAGCGCTATATTACAGAGCATCCTGAGTCAGCCGCTGGCTATCTATTTCTTGGTGTCTTTTTACTCGATTCAGGTAAACCACAAAATGCCCAACCACTACTAGAAAAAGCACTAGCGTTAGGCGATAAGCGAGCATACTGGTCATTAGGCATGTTTTACTTATACAAAGGCGATAAAGAAAACGCTGTAAAACATTTTAAGCGCTATCAAGCAGCCGTACCTGAAGATCAAACTACAGAAAGAATACTAGAAGCTATTGCCAGCGGTAAAATTGAGTTTAAAAGTGAAGGCATAAAATAGTTAACTAAACCCATCAGCTAGTTCAATATAGGCTAGCTGGTTAGTTACCAATTTATATCTATATCGTTAAAATTCGCGTTTTACGGTTAAGTATTTATCAAACGAAACTGAGCATTCTTCGTCATTCACGACAGCTGATGAAATAAATACGTTTTCTTGTTTTTTCGCATTAACATAGGTGTATTGAACAACCATCACTAATGGATTGCCCTCTCTATAAATAGAAAAATAAATATCTCGCATATTAGCATCCGCTGCATCTGCATACTGCTTAATTAACAATGGGGTTACAGGGTTAATGGCTAAGACTTTAACTTGTGTTTGTTCCCTTATTATCTGTTTAGGATCTATACCTAGTTCTGTAGTAGATAGCGTAAAGGTGTTATTTTCAATGGTAGCCTCAATTTTTGCACACACGTCAGGATAATTAGCCTGTGCAGAAAAGGCTACTAATGGCATAAAAGACAGTAGTAATACTAAATATATTTTCATTTTGTGCTCAGTATAAATAATCAAAGGAGCTCAGAAATAGCTCCTTTGATGTTAAGTGTTACTTATAAGTTAGCATCGGCATATTCTGCTAATAGTGAGCGTGGCACACCTTGCAGAGTAATATGTACATTACCTGAAAAGTCCTTCAGGCGTTCCGTTAAATAGGTTAGACCTGAGCTTGTTGCAGAAAGGTAAGGCGTATCAATTTGTGCTAGGTTTCCTAAGCAAACCACTTTAGTGCCTTTGCCGGCACGGGTAATGATAGTTTTTACTTGATGAGGTGTAAGATTTTGACACTCATCAATTAATAAAAAGCTGTATTGAAAGCTGCGTCCTCGAATGTAGTTAAGCGATTTAAACTGTAAAGGTATGCGGTCTAAAATATATTCCACACTGCCCTTCGGATTTTCATCATCTAGATGTAATGCTTCAAGGTTATCTGTAATAGCACCTAACCAAGGCTCCATTTTTTCTTTTTCAGTGCCTGGTAAAAAACCAATATCTTCGTCCAAACCCTGCACACTTCGCGTCACAATAATGCGGCGATACAGCTTTTCTGACATGGTTTGCTCAATCGCCGCAGCCAGTGCCAAAATAGTTTTTCCCGAACCTGCAGCTCCTGTCAGGTTAACCAGATGGATATCAGGATCAAGCAAGGCTTTGAGTGCCAAAGCTTGATAAATATCCCTTGGTTTTAAACCCCAAGCTTCTTGTTGTAACAAGTTGTCATTGGACAGATCCTTCACCAACAGGCGCTTATCATCAATTTCTTTAATCCAGCCGACAAAACCTTGCTCGTCGAGAATAAACTCATTCATGTGCATGCTAGGTAAATCATCATTTAGCGCAATAGAGTGATAAGTAACGCCTAGCTCTTGGCGCGTTTCAACCTTGTCCACGCCATCCCAGAAACTGTCAGAAAATTCATGATAGCCTTTTGGTAATAATGAAATATCGTCAATTAGCTGATCAGTGTGATAATCCTCAGCCTCTATACCACAAGCCCTTGCTTTAATGCGCAAGTTAATATCTTTACTGACCAAGACAACTTCATGCTGTGGATAATCTTCTTGCAAAATAGCTAGCAAGTTAATAATTCGGTTGTCATTAATGGTATTAGGCAAGCGTTTTACCACTTCCCCATTAAGCTGCAAAGCAATAGACAAACGCCCTAAAGTATTGCCATCAACACGTAAAATAGGCACGCCTTTTTCTAGTTCAGCTGGGCTAGCATCACCAATGAGTTGATCAATCAACCGAATAGCTTGACGGCATTCAACGGCTACAGCTGGTTTTCCTGATTTAAGATGATCAAGCTCCTCCAGTACGGTCATGGGAATCACTACTTGGTGTTCCTCAAAGTTCAACATCGCGGTGGGGTCGTGGATTAGCACGTTAGTATCAAGCACGTATAATCTTGGTTTGCTGTGATCCGCTACAGAGCTTTGCATCATGTAAATCTCCTGACTAGTAAGCGACAAACTGCTTACAGATTCATTACAACCTAAAGACATGACAAGCATGCGACAACTTTTTTATGCCATAAAAAAACCGCCTAGTTATTGATACATAACTAAGCGGTTGAGGGTTTTCGCAATTTTTACTTAGCGCGAACTCTAAGTGTGCTTGGCGTCTCACCAATCGCATGCCACATAGGGCGGTACATTGACTCCACTTGAGGAGGCGGAACTAGGTAAGTACCTGGTGTTACGGCCCGCGCTAAATACAGCACATGCGTTGTATTGTAAGAGTTCACATTTAACGCAGCGACATAACGGTCATCCCGGTATTCTTGATGCTCAATACGCGCATTGGCCATAGACTGCATCCAGCCTTTTACTTTAGTGCTGCTATCAGCCAAGCTAGCTGAGCTATTACCTAAATTTTGGTTTTCTAGCTCTAAACCTGCAGGCAACATATCAACCAACAAAGCATCGTTCACCCGTTGTTTATTAGCACGAATGGCTAAGTGCACTAGCACCAAATCACCACTTTTCAGATTGTTAATATCAATCAACTCACCCTTAGTATCTAAGTATTGACGTTCAATACTTAGTACATTTGAGGTTGGTTCAGGTGCTTTATTTGGATAACCTGAAATCTCCATGCGTTGATAGAGTTTATGCTCTACATCACCTTTAACGGCATTCATATTTTCCAACTGCGCCAAGCCTAAACGTACAACCGACTTACTGTTGTTAATGTTTTCAAGCTTGTCGCCCATGACTATCGCCGCATTCCAAGGTTTTTCTTTATGGTTGAGGTAATTACGACCTGCCATAAATAAAGCGTTACGCTCTTGCGTAGATAAGTAGGTTTGATTACCTAAGTCATTTGACAAGCTCATTAGCATATCAGCCGTTAAATCTTCACGGTATTTATGCTCATTAAGAAGGGAAATGATAAGCGCCTGATCACGTAATGATGAGCCATAATCACCTAACCAGTATTGGTTAGAACGCACAGGCATATTTAAGGCTTGGTCAATCACTTCTTTCGCTTTAAGCTCATCACCCATAAGTTTTAAAGCTATCCCTAGCTGCACCAAAGACAAGGTAGTTTCTGCTTTAGCACGGCGCTCATAGAGCTTACGTAGCTGGCCTAATGGCGCATTTTTATTACGAGCTAGCACATAACCGGCATAGGCTTGAACAGCAAAGCGGGTGCCTTCTAGGCGGTCTGTATAACCATCAATTAAATGCGCCTCATTGAGGTAACGCAATGTACGTTGACTGGCTTTTTCTAGTGCCTTGGTTGGCACTGCATAACCTTGTTCACGAGCACGATATAAGAAGTCTGTGACATAAACCGTTGCCCAATACTGCTCTGAACCATCAGCGCTCCACATTGCAAAACCGCCATTGTTAAGCTGCATGCTTAATAGGCGACTAATACCTATCTCTACTTTTTCACGACGCTCTTTATCCGTTTCACCTTCAATGCCTAAGCCTTGCAAAGTGGCGCTGTCAACATAGAGTGATGGGAATAAACCACTGGTGGTTTGCTCAACACAGCCATAAGGATAAGCACGTAACGCGCGAATATGTGCGCCCACATTCAATGGCGGTAAGCTCGAAACCGTTAACAAGGCTTCTAAACCTTCTGGTTGATACCTATCTAAAGCGCCTGCTGGTAACTGCCATTGTTCATTCGGTTGAATTAAGGCTTTAAAGCTTTCTAAACGACCTGGAAATGCTGGACGAACGCCTATTTTCCATTCACGATCAAAGCTTGCATTTTTCACATCAGGCAAGTTCAAACCACTGACTTTCAATTTGACAGTGCCTTGACCATAACCACCTTTCGCAACTATAGGTAACTTAAGCGTAGTACGCTCACCTTTTTTCAAGCTGTAGCTATGCTCAGATTCGCCTTTAACGCTGAGTAAGCCTTCAGTTTGAATGCTTACTGTGAGTTTTTGCTCTTCATCTGTTAGGTTAGTGACATCAAAGGCAAACGTACTTTCATCACCGCCAGCCATAAAGCGTGGCGCTGACATTTCCGCTACAACCGGAGCCGCAATAGTAGTCGCCGCTTCCTGCACACCAAAGTCTTGCGCTGTCCATGCTTGAGCCATTAACCGCACTTGGCCATTAAAGTCAGGAATATCAAGGTTAACTGTCGCCTTGCCATTTTCGTCTAGGGTTAACACTTCACTTTGTTTAGCCACAATAGTTACGCTAGTTTTTGGACGCGCGCCACCATCAGCGAGTGCAGCATCACCACCATAGGCTAAGGTCGCTAGCTTGCCATCACCTTCAATCAATGAGCTATATACATCTCGCTGATCAATGCCATAGCCTTTACGCCCAAAGAAGGCTTCAAATGGGTTAGGTGTTTGGTATTTCGTAATATTTAAAATACCCACATCCACTGCGGCAACTAAAACACGTGCTTTTTTCGCTGGCTTACCGTTACTGTCAAGCACTTGTACCTCAACAGGCAGCTTGCTGTTAGGACGAATGCTTTTCGGCGCATTCAAAGCAACATCGAGCTTGCGCTCAGCACGGTCTAATGGCAGATGCAATACACCTACCGCACGTTTTGGCGTAACATTAGCTTTACGCTCACCTGGACGTACAACAAGCGCACTAATATATAGATCATGACGGGTCCAGTCTTTATCTACAGGTACTTCAAAGGTTTTACCTTCTGCACCTACTTCAATTTCTTCCCACCATAAAGGCCCATCACTGGATTCCACTAGCAAATAGCCTTTGCCTCCTGCTGGTGGAGTGACAGTAATTTTAGCTTTGTCTCCTGCTTTATAAGCGGGTTTATCTAAGGCAAGTTTTACCTGGTCAGGGCGTACATTGCCGCCTTCAGTATTTTCTTGCCACCAGTAACCTGCCCAAACACGAGTACTGGAAATCAGCTTAGTTTTTGGATCTTCTACTTCAACGCGATAAGGACCCCAATCTAATGGAAACTCAACGGTAGTTGCCTTATCTTTTTCAATGGAGATATCTTGATTAGCTAGTACTAAGTTTTTCTGGGTGTAATGGCTGCGCCAGCCATTTTCATTAGAATAACTCCAATAATAATCACGACGTTCGCGGATTAAACGTACTTGCAAGTTATTTGCGGCCATGCGCTCGCCTGCAAAGTTGCTGTACACAATATCAAACTTAGCAATAGCGCCATCATTGGTTTCACTGCCTGCTTGACTACGTATTCCAGGCAGGAAATTGGCTGGCCATGCTGGTTGAGTGAAGCGACGAGTAACTGGACGGCCACCAGATTCAAGCAAGCTAATTTGCGCAATTAAATTAACGGGAGATTTCACATCCGCCCAATCTGAATTTAAGGTATAGCGCCCAATACCTTTACTATCTAGCTTGATTTCGTCTAACTCGAAATTTTGGTTTAGCTTTTGCGTAACATCACCAAAATGATAGCCAGGCAATGAAGGTACAGCCTCACGCGCTAGGCGTGCAAAAACTTGCCCCGTAACACGATTATCACTGGCAGGAGCGCCATACAAATAACGACCATTGATATCGACAACCAGTTTTTCATTCAAACCTATAGGCGCTTCTGAACCTTTAAGCTCAAGTGCTAAACGCTCAGGTAGAAAGTCCTCAACCATAAAGCTATAGCTTTGCTGAGTACCACCTAAATCCATAATTAAATCCCAGCTACCCGTTGGCCCTTCTGCTGAGATAGGTAAATTATATTGATAGAAACCATCGCTATCCGCTTGCCATGTGAAGCTGCGTGCTTCTTTGCCATCTGGGCGCATAACTTTGACTTTAACTGGCTGAGCTGGCAAAGGTTTACCATCAGCATCACGCAAGAGCGCATTGAGTAAAACGGTCTCACCTGGGCGATAAAGATCACGTGGACCAAATACAAATAACTGCTGAGCATTGTACTGCGGACCACCTACTTTAAATTCAGTTAAGTCCAGTGCTGGTTTGTTGAGTTGTAAAACTGTAGTCTGGCCATTTTTAGTAGCTGCAACTAAGCGCGCTGTCTTGTAATCCACATTAGTGAAACGCGCATGACCTTTGTTATCTGTTTTAACGCTATCTATGACTTTACCTTTAACATCATAGATAACAACTTCAACGTCTTTAAGGGCGGCACCACCTGCTAAAGCCTGGGCAAAGACATCAAGGTCTAATGCGCTAGCATGCACAGATAAACCAATATCTGTCAGGCTAAAATAGGTCATTGGCTGGCTATAACTCATGTCGCCTGCTTGGCGCATAATGGCAAAATACATGCCTGGCTGTTTAAGCTCTTTAGCATCAGAAACAGGTAACATCACTGTTTCTCGAGTATTTTTAGCAGGTTCTAACTTATAAACCCCCGTATAGACAAACTCTAAACGGTCTTTAATTTGCTCAAACTCCCACGGACTCATATTGCTGGAGCTATAAAGATCACGCAAAACACCTGACAACTGATCTTCTTTGACACGAAAGAACTCAACGTTAATTTGGTTAACGTTAATGGTGGTCACAGGTAAACCAGCAATAATTTCAGTAGGTAATAAAGATCCTGAACTAGCAAAGCCTACGGTTGGCTGTAAGTTTCGGGTTTTGATTGTCTGTTCAAACTCAGCCTGTTGCTTAGCATCGTTCACACCAAGTACGTTATTGACACTCAGCTTAAGTACACGATTAGGCTCAATATGGCGCATCCGTAAGCCAAAACCATCTTCTGTAGGCTCCCAAGCGCCATCAATTTTACCTTTCTTAGTATCAACTAAACTAATCAGGTTATTGTAAGACTGCCCGCTTTTTAGTGGTACAGAGAAACTTAATAGAATGCTACTTGCACCTTGATACTCCACTTCAGATGCATCAACAACACGCATACTTTGCCCAGCATAGTTTTTCGCTAACTCAGCCTCGCTCAGCTTAGGCTTAGCCGCTGGAGCTTGCTGCACTGGCGTTGCCGGTGTTGTGCTGACAGAGGACTCAGAAACTTTGCTAGTAGACTCTGTCTTATCTGTCGAGTCACAAGCCACAAGCATTGCCACACAAGTGGCTAGTAATGCTGGACGAAAAACCATACCCATAGTTTTACCTATTTAGAAGATGTTTACATCTAGGATTCATATACCTGCCAATAGAGCTGCAGACTATTATTAAGTTCACATTAAAGGCATTACTTTGATGCAATATTGATCCTAAGCAGTCACAACAGAGCATTATTTTTTGGTTTACTTTAAGTGCAGATGAATACCTAAACAGAAAAACCCCAAAAAAGTGAGGCCAACTTTTTTGGGGCAATTCAAAGGAGTGCTCTTTTACTTCAATGAAAATTATTTAAAAACGATATTGATAGCCTAAGCCTAGTGTATAGGTGCTGTTTTTATAAACCTCTTTACTCCAACCTAAGTCAAACTGAACACTACTGGCGGGTGAAACTGCAAATTGTACACCTGTATTAATATAGGGCTGGGTACCTTGCGTTTTACCTCGACTAATGAAGCCTCCACCTAAGTTATAAGGAACCTGAGCAGTGAACTCATCATGTTTTCTATGCAGCTTTATATAGGTACCGGCATCGGCATAAAGCAACATATCATGGCTTGCTTGATATTCGAACGCTGAACCCAATTTTAAACTTGTTTCATTCACTGCTACTTTAGAGTAGTTAACTGGTAGCTGTAAGCGTTGACTTTCGGCATAAGCATCGCGCTCTGTTTTGATATATCGAACGCCAATAGTTGGTAAAACAGTGACCTGCTCACTTAACTTAATGCCATAAGCAACTTCTAAATTAAGGGTCTTACCTGTAAGTTTAGTACTACCTTTACCTGTTTCAGTATTCGTTTTTTTAGCGCGATACGCAGTTAACTTTTGAGAATGGCTAGCTAAACTAAAATCAACATTAAAGCCAATTTGCTCACTGTTTTGTTGATAACGAATAAAAGCACCTAAACCTGGAAGGTCATTAGAACGCGTGCGGTAAGTTGAGCTTAATGAGTCATATAGCATAAAATCTAAACTTAACCCTGCCTGCCAATTTTGACTGAGTCTCACACTAGAATATACCCCTGAATAATCCAAAGAGTTTCCGCTCGTTTGGTTATAGTTGCTAAAGCCGCCTATACAATAATTTTGCTCTCCTAACTCACAGCGACTGTCGCTAAGGCGGCTAAGACGGGCGCGGTATAAATCAATTAAGCGATAAGTATCTTCTGCCACTTTATTAATGGAGTTATTGTGATCAATAATATCGATAGGTTTATTTTTATTCTCTAGCCAAGCGGTTGCTCGCCCGCCTGATGTGCCCACCACAACTTTTCCATCCTTACTAACTGCATTAGCTTCTGAGCTAGTCTGACCAGTCAAGTGAGCCAACTGAGTCATAGTGCCATTAGCAGACTCTGTTTTCTGCCAATAGAATGCGCTTGACTCATTAGCTGCGTTATACGAGTTACCTACAATAATCTTTCCATCATCAGACACCGCATTGGCCTTTGATTTTATATCATTGCCTAGAGTGCCAAGCGCAAGCATTCCTGTAGACACTTGCCAATGGAAAGCTATTTGCTGTCCAGCATCGTTATCCGCCCAGCCCACAATGGTTTTGCCATCCCCTGAAATAGCGCTTGCATAGGAGTTTCCTGTGTTACTTGTCAGGCTATTCGCTTGCAATGTTCCCAAATCAATAGCGGTCGCATCACCTACCGTCCATAGATAGGCACGTTCAGCCGTACTACTACGACGTGATTGACCTACAACTTTACTGCCATCGGCTGAAATTCCTGTAGCAACTTGGCTCATATGCGTAATGCTAGGATCTTTAGTGTTTAAAAAACCAACCTCACTACTAGTAGCGGTCGCCCTGTTCCAAATAAAAGCACGGGATTCCTCCTCTGGACTGTTATTCCAAAAATCAGTCCAGTAAAAACGCGTATTACCAACGACTGTATTTTTATCGGCGCTAATAGCAGTAGCTTCATCACGATAGGTATCGTGATATGCAGGGAAGATATCTGGTACACCTGGGAAAGTTGGAAATCTAAAGCCTTCTATAACAGTGATATGGTCCTTATCCCAAATATAGGCTTGTGTTTTATATTCAGGTTGAGCTGGATGATACACGCCTACACTATCAGGATCTGTCTTACGTATTGCATAACCACCAACCAAAGCGCTGCCATCCGCTGAAACGGCATTCGCCTTTGCATAAATAATCTTATCCGTGACGACACTTTGCAACGACTCTAGGTTGTAGCCTTTAGTATCTTTGACTGCCCTAAAAACTTGGTTGTCAGCACTAGTGATCGCAATATAACCTCCACTAAACCCTATTCCAGTAGCGGCTCCATAGCTGTAAATTTCATTTGGGGATAATGTGTGAGCCGCTGAGTAAGCCGTTGACATAACAGCTAAAGCACTTAAAGGAAAAACAAAATTCCATTTTTTGAACATATAAACTCCCTTAGTGCCTTAGACACTATCTACCAAAGCAATAGAATCAATTCCTAAAAACTAAAGTAAATTGATAAAATTGCGCGAATAAAGTCACAAATAAAAATAGATGCAGTTCTATTTTTTTCAACATTTATTCGTTTAAAAATCAGACCAAACAACACCCCCATATAGAAACACAATAATAATTATTGGTTATCAATCACTTACAAAAATTAAAATACTAACAATATATGAAAATTATATTATTTCTAGACATTGCAACCATAGAAATAAAAACGCCATATAATGGCGTTTTTATTTTATGCACTTTTAATAATATTAATGCGCTGACGCACCACTCGCGCCTACCCCCGTTTGTGCACGCACATACTGATCTGCGAAAGCTTCACGCTCTGCCATCGCTTCTTTAGACTTATCTGCTTTAGAAACAAAGTAGGCTAAAGCAAAGGCAATAGGCATGGAGAAAAGCGCAGGCTGCGTATAAGGGAAGATCGCCTGAGTAAAGCCAAATACATCAACCCATACTGACTTAGATAAGAGCACAAAGGTTACTGCGCTAAATAACCCAGCATAGCCACCCGCCATTGCACCGCATGTAGTTAAGTTTTTCCAGTACATAGAAAGAATTAACACAGGGAAGTTAGCAGAAGCAGCAACCCCAAACGCCATACCCGCCATAAAGGCTACGTTCATGGTTTCAAAGGCGATACCTAACAAAATAGCTACCACACCTAAGCTAATTGTAGCTAATCGGGTCATTTTCAGTTCTTCTTTTTCTGTTGCCTGCCCGCGTTTATAAACTTGTGCGTATAAATCATGGGCAATGGCTGAAGCCCCCGCTAATGCCAAACCTGCAACAACAGCCAGAATAGTTGCAAAAGCTACTGCCGATAAAAAGCCCAGCAGCATATCCCCGCCTACGGCCTTCGCCAGATGTAGAGCAACCATGTTGCCACCACCAATGATTTTTCCACCTAGGTTGCCATCTTCAAAAAACTCTGGATTTTGCCCAACAATGACAATGGCAGCTAAGCCTAGTATCGCGATAACATTGAAAAAGTAAGCAACACAAGCCGAGGCCCACAATACTGATTTACGTGCTTCCTTAGCATTACCAACAGTGAAGAAACGCATCAAAATATGAGGTAAACCTGCAGTACCAAACATCAAGCCTAAGCCAAGCGAAATAGAGGTTACAGGATCAGAAAGAAAGCTCCCTGGGTAAACTAAACGCTCTTTCAGTGAATGCACACTAATAGCTTCTGTCATGAGTTTTTCATAGTTAAAACCAAAATAGGTTAAGGATAAAACCATGACTAATGTGCCACCTGATAACAACATGCACGCCTTAATAATCTGCACCCACGTTGTAGCCACCATACCGCCAAAGGTGACATATACGATCATCAGAATGCCGACAATAAAAAGTGCCACATTATAATCAAGGCCAAATAACAGCTTAATTAACTGCCCAGCTCCGACCATTTGTGCAACCAAATAGAAACACACCACAATCAATGAGCTAATAGCCGCCATGGTACGAATTTTGCCCTGATTCAAGCGATATGAGGTGATATCAACAAAAGTGAAGCGCCCTAGGTTACGCAAACGCTCAGCCATTAAAAATAGAATGACTGGCCAACCCACAAAGAAGGCAATCATATAAAAATATGAGTCCAAGCCTGTGGTGTATAACATCGCTGTTAAGCCAAGTAAGGTGGCTGCTGACATATAGTCACCAGCAATGGCTAAGCCATTTTGCCAACCTTTAATACCACCGCCAGCAGTATAGAACTCTGAGGTTGATTTAGTTCTGCGTGCTGCCCAGTAAGTGATGCCTAGCGTCATCACTACAAAGGCAAAAAACATACTGATTGCAGGAATATTAGTTCCACCCTGTGCAGCACTAGCCAATGAGCTAAAACTTGCCAATACGACAGCTGCACTTAATTTAATTATTATTTTCATGTGCTTATTTTCCTTGTTCTGCTTCTGAGATGATTTCCTCGTTTAAACGATCAAACTCACCATTGGCGCGATACACATACCACCAAATCAGCAACCAAAAGAAAATAAACTGAAACAAGCCTGCTGCAATACCTATAGTGATATAACTTGAGCCAAGGCGTTTACCGATCAGCTCGGGGTCAAAAGCGACCAGCAAAACAAAACCGTAAAAAATAGCGCAAACAATAATGCTTAAGACAACCGCAAATCGTGTACGTGTTTTTACCAGTTGATGGAACTTAGGATTTTTTCTAATCCTTGCATAGATTTCATGTGCCATAGTGCTTCCTTTTCCGTTTTTGTACGTGTTTATTGTTGTAGTAAAGAAGTACGTAACTGCTCAGACTGCCTACCATTGCATTCCATGCTGTCCTATTTGGGTAGATGAGCGGCTGTTGTTTTTGTTGTCAACTTGAGTATAGATATGCACTCTTGCTACAAAAACAGACAAAAAAGCAGGTTCATTATGCAAAAAACTAGCAACCTCCTGAGTAAATTAAATTGGAATGACCTAAAATTCTTTTTAGAAGTTTCACGCACTCGTACTGCAAGCCAAGCAGCACGCCGTCTTGAGGTAGACTACACGACAGTTTCACGGAAAATTAACGCTCTTGAAAAAAGCTTAAATACATTACTTTTTGAAAAATCACGGCAGGCTGGCTTTATCCTAACGTCTGAGGGACAAGCTTTGCTACAACACGCTGAATCCATCGAAAGTCTGATGCTTTCCGCATTTGAAGAAGTATCAGGCACTGCCAGCTCTTTAACAGGCAAAGTTCGTATTGGTTGCACAGAAGGCTTAGGCGCTTTTTTTCTTATGCCCCAATTAGCAGCATTCCAAAAAGAATACCCAATGATTTATTTAGACGTGCTGGCTGTTCCACACTTTGTCAGTTTATCTAAGCGTGAAGCCGATATCGCCATCACCCTTGAACGCCCAGCACGGGGGCCTTATGTTAGTAGCAAACTCTGTGATTACCGTTTACGTTTATATGCAAGTAAAAGCTATTTAGCTAACAATTTACCCATTAATAGCATCAATGATCTAGCAAAACACCAATTCATTAACTATGTTGAAGACCTTACGTTTAGTAATGAATTATCCTATTTGCAAAAATACATTGCCCACCCACAAACACCTTTAACTTGCACAGGAGTTATTGGGCAATATTACGCCGCCTTACAAGGGCAACATCTTGCAATTTTGCCATGTTTTATTGCGGAGCAAGACACCAACCTTGTGCCCCTATTAACTGATCAGATTGTAGTCAATAATAGTTTTTGGATTTCGTGCCGTGAGGAAGTACGCCAACTAAAACGTATTCGTGTATTATGGGAGTACTTAAAAGAAATAACTTTAGCCCATCAAAATCTATTTTTAGGCACTAAATAGCATCCGTATTAAAACTATTGCTGCTATTTAGATAGTTTTACACTGTTCCCAGCTTACTAAGGCAGGCTATTTTCATCCACCTAAATACGAGTAATCAATGAATGAACAGCAAACGTGAAGACCTTATAAACCGCCTCAAGCAAGCTGGGGCGAAAAACCCAAAAAGCTGGGCAAGCAGCGAAATTAGCGAAAACATTGCGCAATTTGGGCGCTTTCTTATGTTAAAAAACCTTACCCAGTTACATAACGATATTCAAGGCAACCTCAGTTATGCCGGTGATATTGGCTGTAGTGTAGCGCCTGAATACCAAGCCCTTTGTGAAAAGCTAGCTAATGGCACGCAAAAACCTGAATCAGTTGTGGTTTATGAAAAACTATGCGAGCTTCTCGGAGAGCAAAACATTGCTTATTTCTTACATGATTATGGTAAAGGCTTAATTGGCCAGGTTATTGATTTGCTTGATGAAGGCAACTACAACCTAGAACAAGATAAAGTAGGCTGGCTACTAGTAGAAACAGATGAGCATGGAATGACAACAGATCGCCCCATCCAAGGTTTACATGAAGACTTTTTAGAGTTTGAGGAAAACGAACTTATTACTTAATGAAGCAATAAAAAAAGTTAAAAATATAATTAAAGTATAATTTAATGAGCTATTAAATTATAAAAAACGCCTATAAAAATACCTAAAAAGAAATAGAAAAACCAAATAAAAAATAATTTCTATCTAATTTATAACTAATAATAACCGATAAAAAAGAGCCTACATATCCACTTGGTAGTGATGTCAAATAAAGCAAAACTGCTAATCCATTATTTCCTTTCGAGTCCAAAGACAAATACCAACAGTAATACCCTAAGAAAAAATTAAAAATGCAGCTAACGATCCATAAATAGTTCTACTATATGCTTTACAGCACCATAAAATTATAGGAACTATGACTAAGCTACCTAAGCCTAAACACTCCCATGCGTTACAGTACAAAGGAGCTGGCTAAAATTGGCAGCTACACTTTGAAATAATAAGGTAACGTTAGGTATTAAAGATAAAATTACCAAGCCTTTAACTATGTCCCTTAAACTCCTCAACTGTCAAAATACTCTATGCTTAATGTTGGTAAGACTTCAGTGGCTCAGACTATTACTACTAAGTATTTTATACATAAAAACCCTACTCAATAGATAGGGTTTAACTCTATTTATTCTTTACAATGATAAGGACTTTCGCTTCTTACTTCCTTTCCTGTATCAGTATCGTACATACGTACTATGGCTTTTTCACCACGTAAAGACTCGCAAACTGCATTACGGACGGTGTAAATTCCTGTGCCGTGTGCTTTCATTTGAGATTGCGGCAGTAACCTATTTCCTTGTTGATCATAGGCGATCACTTCATAACTGCCTGATAACGTCATGCAGCCTGTTGCAAGCACAGTGGCTGCGGCTAAAATGCTTAATGTCTTATACATAGATTCGTCCACACTATTTAGGTTGATATACAGTCGCTGACAGAGTAGCGCCAAATAAGGCTAAGCTTGGTTAATCACTGTATTAAACCAATGTTGCAAAATCTTTTGTTGTTGTGGCTCATAATTTCGTAATGCCTGTGCTAGTCCTTGCCGTTTTATTTGTTGTACAAAGCCAGCCAGTTCGATGCCTTCAAGATGCCAAATACCTAATGGCTGATCTGGAGTTATAACTACCTCTTTTGCCACAATTAAATTACTCTGCAAGACAGGACGCGTGGCTATTTGCAACTGTTCTAGGCGGGTAACTAGGTGCATAGGTTGGTTGTCTGGCCAAGTGCTGCGCTTTTGCCAAAATGGGTTGCTTTGCCATTGTTGTTCTTGCGCGTAAAAATCGCGGCCTAAGCGGGCAAAGCGCATAAATAGGTTTTCAATGCGGCTTTGATGAAAGCTTTGGGCGAGTTTTTTATGTTCTGGTTTGCTAAGTAATGTGTGAATCACGGCAGGCGCTTGTAAAGCAGAAGATAAAGACTGAAAAGCGCCATTGCCTGATAAAGGATCAACCGCCATGGCGGCATCACCAATCCGAATCCAGTTATCGCCAACGGCTATTTGGCTTAATGTTGAGGTGCTGCTACGTGCGTGTAGATCGATACCTTGACGTGGGCTTTGAGCAAAGAATTGCTGGCTTAAGATGCAGGCTTTACGGCGTTGGTTGCAGTAATCCAAGAGTTGATCTTTGTTGGGTAGATTGGCGCTGGCAACATCTAAGGTAATTTGCCAATAACAACGCCCATCGGGCAATTGTGCCATCCAGCTCCAGCCATCTGGCAAGCTGGTCACTGCGGTTTTAGCTTCACCTTGAGTCGCTTGCCAACGGTTAAGCAAACTGATGGTTTCTGGCCCTCTTAAACCTTTACCTGAAGCAGGCGCTTGCCGACCACGCGCTTCCACTAAAAAGTCGGCATGTAGTGCTTGCCCGTCTTTTAATTGCACGCTAAAACCGGCGCTAACGGCTTGCACTTGTACGGCGCTTTTTTCAATAACAGGAATACCAGCTTGTTTTAATTGAGCAATAATAGCTTGATCAAAAACAGGGCGATCAAGCAAGAATTCATGGTTCTGTGCACTTTCTTGCCCATTCCAAATAACATGGCGAGCACAGGATTGATTAACTGTAGCAAGGGCTAAATCTAGCCCTGCTTGCTGAAAAGCATGCAGCACGCGCTGAGAAACCCCTTCTAGCGCAGCAAAACTGCGTTTACTGGATACCACAGTAACAAGGTAGCCCAACTTGTGTAACCCCAAGGCGCAGACAGCTCCCGCAGGACCTGCACCTAAAACCACAATGTGCTGCATGACGTTTTCCTTTATAGAATACTTACACCATCCTTTAAAATTGCGTCATAAAAAGCAATTGGCTATATAGGTTAGTCTGATTATTCTTTAGTTGAGCGCCGCCGTGATTCACATCTTTTTTCGGCTTGTACCAACCCACCACAGGAATAATTGACAGATGCTCGTTCACATCCCATTGTGCATACAAATCAATCTCGTTTCCTGATAAATCACCTAGCTTTTTCTGCAAAGTTGAGAAGTTAAATGCTAAGGCCCCGATAGTCACCGCCTCGTGCGGTTGCGCTGTAAAACCTAAATGATGGACCTGTGTATTGCTGTTAAATGGCCCCGCATAATTGGCCGCCACTTCGCCTTGGAACCAACTACCAAAACCTGTGCTTAATCCAAAAAATAATGGATCAAACTCCTTAGAGAAGCGGCTATAGCGATAGGTTGTTTTAGGCTGCCATGCTACCTCGTTAAATTGCCAGCTAGCTTGAGCAAACCATGCATTTTCTTTATCGCCATGACGTTTTTTTTGCCATGCATATTCGCCTGCAAGATCTAAACCTTCTATACCTAAACTGGTATTGCCACGCAAGCTGTAAACCTTCATGCCTTTGCGTTCTAGCTGGTTATCATCGGCGTAGTTTTTATCAACATCCTGCCCTTTTATGTAAGTTAACCCTAGGGTGGAGGTTTCCCCTACATGTTCAAGATTTGCGACATAGAGTGCGGTTTTTGCTTGCGCACGGTTATCTGACTTTAAATACATTAAATCACCACGCCAACCGCTTGCACCACCTAAACGCAAAATAGCGGTGCGTGCAAAGTTATTGCGCGCAGCAAGGTAATAAGCACCGCCACGATTTAAATCCCCTGCAGCAACGCCCTCTCCCATATTGACCGGATCACCATAAATTAAAAAACCGCTACCGACAGCAGCAAACTGGCGTCCAAACGAAATATCAACCCCATCCTCACCTAGCATGGGTGCCAAGTTGCCCGATTTCCAGCGCAACCATGCATCTTCCACATGGGTTCTTCGCTCTTTACCATTGGTTAAACCCGCAGCATCACCGTCACCCCAAGTACCTGAGCTAACCCAAGCTAGACCAGCACTTAGTTCAGATTCATCTACTAGTTTATGGCCTGCTGAAAAACCATATTTGATATAGCCTTCACGCCAGCTACTTGAACCTGCTTTTTGCTCTGGATTAATAGCAGCATAATTTTTCTGGCTATGAAACAGACCAAAAGCAGCGGAAATATCAACATTGAGGTAGCTTTCGTCATCTTTATACAGCTCATAAGCACCTGCATTGGCTACAGCTAGCAGCGAAATTAAGGCGCAAGAAAGCATTGAGCGCTTGTGCATAAACACTCCTAATCGTTATTTTTGTTGTTTAGGAAAGAACCCGTGAGCCTGCACGGCAGAACTCACGGTAAGGGGATTAGCGGATAAAGGTTTGTGCTGTGGTAATAGCCATATCGCCACCTGGAAGCTTAATACTGCCGATTTTTTTCAAACTTTGCGGGTCATGAATACTAATGTCATTCAGGGTCCCCACAAGGTACATTTTGTCGGCTTTATCATTAAAGGTTATGCAGTAGTAGGTATGGTCTAATTCCTGCGCTTGTAACAGTTTTTCACCTTTAATGTCGTATTTGGTTAGGCGATTTAACACAGCAAACATGGTATTGCTGTCTTTTGGATCGCGATAACCTGTGAAATAAATTTCCTCAACAGGCGCAAAATCGATAGTTTCAGTTTTGCCTGTGGCTAAATTCACATTGTAAAAACCATACTTAAAGTCTGCGGTTTCCATATCTTGCTTGGCATCTTTGAATTTAGGTGCTGTATACAAAATACTAAAATCACGATTTTTTTGCTGATGCGGCCAGAAGTAGAGTACGTCAGGCGCACCATAGTTTTCACGTTTCCAGTTACGTACAGGAATGGCAACCTCATACTTTCCAGTATGAACATCTACTTTGTAGATATCCGCGCCTGCAATGTAAATTGAACCATCATCCGCTGCTTGCATAATGTACATTTGGCGTGGCATTGGGAATTTACGAATAGGCTTAGCGTCCGTCCCTCCATTGGCGTCATATACAAATAAACGCGGCTGCTTAACTTCATAATGCTCACTGAATTTAAGCACAGGGTTGTTTACTACATAGACTTCTTTGCCATCCGCACTCACCGTAAATGAGAACATAGAGCGTGCTTCTTCATTACGCTGCTGCGAGAATTTAGCGCGAAATTCTATTTCACAGTTGTCGACATTAAAACCAAAGACTTCACTAAACCCATTACCTAGCACATAGGCACGGTTTTTATCTGGGCTCATTACTACTGTTCCTGGGCCAAACTTACCCGGAATTTTGCAGGTTTTAACAAGTTTATCCTTGGTTACATCAATAATATGTAGGTTGTCTGGATAGTTAGCCACAGCTAAATACTCAGTGCCTTTGCTTAATGGCTTGCTTTCATTTAATGCATAAGCGCCTGCACTGGCTAAATACAGCGCTGCAAAGCTTGCGCCTAACCACATTTTCTTATTGTTCATAGTTATTCCTCATGCCAAGCGTTACACGTCTTCAGGGAAAATCGTTTGCAGGTTGCGCCAGTCAGTGGCGGAGTCAGCTGCATCTTTATTCCAGTTAGGGTGCGTGCTCATAATGTCTGGCAGCTGTGCTGGCCACCAGCATGGGTCAGCACAGCCATAAAGATCGGCTTCCATCGGCTGGCATAACGAGCTAATACCACCAAAAGCATCAACCTCCCAACCTGGGTCGACAGTAGCTGTACAGCCTGCTACAACACTCATGGCCAAAATTTCGTCTTGACGATCTTCAGCCACCGCTTGGGTTAGATGCTGTGCTTTATTATTAATTGGCTTTAGATGTTTCATAATTAATGCCCCTTGCGCGGTGTGATATGCGTGGTAATGAAATCTGGGTTATGCGCCATAATTCGGCTATAAACTTCGATACCAAAATCCACCCAGTCGCGCATTAGTTCGCAATAGTGATAGGTTGGGTGCGTTGGGTCGCCAAAGCGAGCATAGCTTTCGTGGTAACAACCGCCTGAGCAAAGATTGCGGATACGACAGGTTTGACAGCCCGTATTCGTACGGTCTAAACGCACCGACAAAAAGTCATTTAGCTCGGCTTGTTTGACACCTTGTTCATGCACGTTACCAAATGTTGGCAAGCTTGAGCCTGTAAAGCGATGGCAAAGATTTAATTCGCCTTTATGATCAACCGCCAGCATTTTTAAGCCTGCGCCACAAGGTAATAATTTCTTATGGCCTTCGTGAATATCCGTAATCATTTGGTGCAAGTTAGAGAAGCCTGTATTTTCGTTGCGTAGTGCGGCTTCAAGATAACGACGCCCCAAGGCTTTCATGTTGTCAAACACTTGAGCCACTTCTTCAGCGCTAAGGTTAAAACTGCTGATATCACCTGTTGTCACAGGTGCAAAACCTACTTCAGCAAAACCTACTTCGTTAAATAAGTGATTCCAAATGGTTTCAACATCGGTAATGCCTTTGGTTAAGGTAACCCGAGCACCTACAGGTCGGCTGGTATAACGCGAGAGCAACATATCGACTTTGCGTCGAACCACATCATAAGTACCTTGCCCACCGACAGTAATACGGTTACGGTCATGCACTGTTTTAGGTCCATCAATACTGATTGATAAGCCAAAACGATGAGCATTTAAGTAATCCACTATTTCTTCAGTCAGCAAGGTGGCATTAGTGGTCATCACAAAATCAACCCCTTTACCTAAAGCACCAAGTCGGCGCTCGCAGTAATCCACCATATGTTCAATTAATGGGCGATTGCTCAATGGCTCACCACCAAAAAAAACAACGGTGTAGCGTGGTTCATCCGGAGATTCTTTTAACAGCATTTCAACCGAAGCTTCTGCTGTTTCATAACTCATCTTTTTGCCTTCAGAAGGCTTATCTAAGTCTTCTTTGTAGCAATAAGTACAGCTTAGGTTACAGCCTGTGTTAACGTTTAACACTACGGTATTTAATGCTGTTTTCTCGACTCGCTTATTACGAATTTCAGGGGTTAATGGTCGCCCATCGCTAACCACTTCTAAGGCGATTAGCTCTTGCAGTGTTTGCTGCACATCATCCTGCGAAAAACGCCCAGCTAAACGTGCTTGCAACTCTTGCTCAGAGCAGCTACCCGCGCGCAAGCCTGCTATCACACTCGTGGTTAGTTCATCGCTAGCGAACAACGAACTACTTGGAATATGAAACAGCATGCGTGCGGCATCTACCTGCACCTCGTGCACGTTATGCTCTACTAAGTTCAACTTCGCACCCATGATTGCACCCTCTTTAATTATTGTTATAAACGTTTAAGGAATCGGTGGAAGATTCCAACGCTGTACTGTGACAACCATATGGCTTTGTGCTTCATGGGTTTTGCCATCTTGCTCAACCTTAGCAATTACCTTTAGGTTACCCACGTTGCTGGCCATCATTTTACGTTCTGGGTTAGGGCCTGCTCCATTGGGTGTGAATACACCTGTGGCAGCGTCCATAGTACCTGCAAAGCGTAGATCCTGATCGCGCACGGCCTTTTCATCCCAGGCATCTACTGACCAGGTAGCTGGCATCACACCAATACGATAAGGTTTACCTTTGGCATTGACGGCCCAAGCTTCAGCATCAAAACGCCCTTCTACTTTTTCTACCGCACCGCCGTTGCCACCTACACGTGCAATAGAATATTCGGGTACTACTTTAATGCTTTCAACGCTGTTATAGACCGCAAGGCTAGCGCCTTTGGCTTTACCAACTGCGACTTCATTGATACCTAGCTCGGCTGTTGCTGCCACCTTCACGCGCACCTGCATTTGCGTATCACTGGCAGACTCGACTTTGACCACTTCGATACCTTTAGCAAAGCTAGGCGTACCAGAAAGTCCTGATCCGACTAAGGTGATTACGGCTTCGCTACCGGCTTTTACATAAGCTGGTTGCACTGCAAGAATGCGTTGCTGGCCTTGTTGTGCGCCAACAAAGTCTAGCCCACGCTCATCGCGCTGACGCTCAAACATGCGCCCTTTCATTTCGCCATTAACGGCCGATAGCACTTGACGCATGACTACACCGTCAATAGTAATGTTGGCGCGCCACTCATAACCGTTATAAACAATAGCTGTGCCTTCCCCATTAAACGGCTTGCCATCAGCGTATTGTCCCGTTACTTGCACCTTAAATTCGTCATTCGTGGTTGGCTCAACACTCATAGTGCCGCGCACTTCACCTTTACCTGTGTAGTGTCCGCTAAAGCTCCAAGTACCTTTTAGGCTGTCAGAAGCTGGTTTGTCTTTTTTCCATTTGTCCCAGTCCACAGACTCAAAAGGAAAGCGCTTGGCGATTTCTGGAGCCGTTTGCTTTGTTGCAATATCAAACCAATCACGATCGCGTGATAGTGCTTGATATTCCAAAGAAGGCCATTGTCCTAAGTGGAAATTGATAAGCTTTTCCCATTCACCCGCTGGGCGGCGTTGCAACGCAAAACGTGCACCTGAGTGGCAGCGAGCACACATTTCGCCTAAAGGTTCTTCACGAAAGCTTTCTTGAGTATTTAAACGACGCTCTAACGCATAGCGCACACCTTCGGTTTCTTTAGGTGCTAAGCCTTGCGTATCAGCCAAGTACTTAACCACACTGCGCCGTTCAGCATTGCTAATCTCTAAGCCATGGGCTTGCTGCATACGTACTACCGTCATCAGCCAGCCTTCGGGGGTTTTACGTTGAAAACTAATGCGACTTAGTTTTTCGTCATCTTGTTTTTGGTGGCACACCGCGCAGGTTTCTTGCACAATTTGCGGCCCTGGACGTACATCTTCCGCCATCACAGGCGTTGAAAATCCTACTACTGCTAAGGACAGCAGACTAGGCATCAGGCATTGCCGTAGTTTTGTCTTCATCAAGACCTCCACATTATTCTTATTGTTACAACTAGGGATCAGCAACGCAGCATGCGAGCGATATATCCTCTTTCAACTACTAAGCTATTTTTATGCCAACATTAAAAATAACTATATATTTCAATTAGTTACAAACAACTACCTAGCCTTTTTTAGGTTTCATAAAATGATTTATAGAATTTTCATAGACATATTGTCGCAAGCTGAAACACCTTTTTCTTATTGCTAAACAGATTGCTCAGCAAGATGACATAGCCAAGACCACTACTCACTTCGACTTATCGCTAAAGCACTGCTTTAGTACAAGTGTTTCACATTGCGACAGGCTGTTCGCAATGAAAAACAGTCCTTACTGAAGGTGAATCTAAGCTACTGGTTAATAAGCCTTAAAAATAAAGGCGCTAAGCAACTTGGCACAGGCTTTGCTTTGTACAACGCACACAGTCACAACAAGAGATAAAACTATGTCTGTAGCAAGCCCTCTTTCAAAAACCTTAGATTTTTTAAAACGCCAAGTCCCTTTATTTATTAACAATGAATTTGTGCAAGCCGACAGCGGTAAAGTACTAGAGCTAAAGAACCCTGCCACAGGCGAACCTATTGCTAGTGTTGCACATGGCGGTATTAGTGATATGGAAAAAGCAGTGGCCGCTGCGCGCCAAGCATTTGACGATTCACCTTGGTCACGTATGCGACCACGTGAGCGCCAAAATTTATTATGGAAGCTGGCGGATTTAATGGAGCGCGATGGGCAAGTGCTAGCCGAACTAGAATGCCTAAACAATGGTAAAAGTGCCGCAGTTGCTCGCGCTATGGACGTGCAGCTATGTATCGACTTTTTGCGTTATATGGCTGGCTGGGCGACTAAGTTAGGTGGTACCACTGTGGAGCCGTCCATTCCTTTAATTCCTGATGCACACTTTCATGGCTTTACACGTCGTGAGCCTATTGGTGTGGTTGGTGCTATTGTCGCTTGGAATTTCCCCCTTTTATTAGCCTGCTGGAAAATTGCACCTGCCCTTGCTACAGGCTGCACCATTGTTATTAAACCCGCAGATGAAACACCACTGAGCGTGCTAAAACTGGCTGAGCTAGTCAAAGAAGCGGGTTATCCGGCTGGTGTCGTTAACGTTATTACTGGCCCTGGCTCAGTTGTTGGTTCAGCGTTAACAAGCCATCCACAGGTGAATAAGCTCACTTTTACTGGCTCAACACAAGTAGGACAAACCATTGGCAAAGTAGCCATGGATAATATGACCCGTGTGACCTTAGAGCTAGGTGGAAAGTCACCCGTTTTAATCTTAGAAGATGCCAATTTAGAAGAAGCCATTGCTGGAGCTGCACAAGCTATTTTCTTTAATCATGGGCAAGTATGTAGTGCCGGCTCACGCTTATATGTGCATCGGAAACACTATGAGACTGTGATTAAAGGCATTGCTGATATTGCCAATGGCATGAAGTTAGGCAATGCCATGGACCCAAGCGTCGACATGGGTCCTTTAGTGTCTAAAAAACAGCAAAATAATGTGCAAGCCTATATTGATCAGGGCAAAGCCGAAGGAGCTCGTATTCTATGCGGCGGTGAGTCCTTTGGTCCTGGCTATTTTGTACGCCCTACGGTTATTGCTGATGTCAAACAAGACAGCAAATTAGTGCAGGAAGAAATTTTTGGGCCTGTATTGGTTTGCCAACCTTTTGACAGCTTAGAAGAAGCTGTAAAACTAGCCAATGATAATATCTACGGCCTAGGCGCGAGTATCTGGTCAAATGATTTAGCCGCTGTGCATCGCTTAATTCCGCAAATTAAATCAGGCTCAGTGTGGGTCAACTGCCATAGTGCTTTAGATCCTGTATTGCCTTTTGGCGGTTACAAGCTTTCTGGTTTGGGGCGCGAGATGGGCGAGGAAGTTATTGCCGCCTACACTGAGCATAAATCTGTACTTATCAAAGTTTAAAGTTGTCACCCTTTTGAGCCCTTCGGGGCTCTTTTTTCTAGCATAAAGCCTTAGGGTATTTTCAGTTAGAAATCTAATAGAACAAATAAAACATAAGGTAAAATC